>CAZYGP010000311.1:0-2317 GCA_964647265.1 uncultured Acidimicrobiaceae bacterium
GAGAGGATGTCAGCGTTCCGAGCTCGGATCGATCGGGCGTTCGATGACCTCGTGGGCGACCTCGGCGAGGGAGAGGAGGCGACCGTCGTCACGCACGGCGGGGTCATCTGGGCGGTCGTGAACCGGGTCCTCGGCGCGTCCGAGGGAGCGGTGCCGGTCATTCCGTCGCACAACACCGCCATCACACGGGTTCGCGTGTTCGACGACGGCAGTCTCGAGCTCACGGTGTTCAACGACGCATCCCACCTCGACACCGTTCCAAGGCAGTTCGGTCCATTGGGCACCCATGTGACGCTGTTCCGCCACGGCCAGACGGAGGGGAACGTGAGCGGGCGTTGGCAGGGCCGCTCGGACAGCGCCCTGACCGAACTCGGCCTCCTTCAGGTCGCGAACGCCTCGGCGATCGCCCCCGGGATCGACGCCCTGTACTCGTCCCCACTCGGGAGGACCATGCACACGGCCCGGATCATCTCCGAGCGTGCAGGTATTCCCGCGGTTCCCCACGATGGGCTCGTCGAGATGTCATTCGGCGCATGGGAGGACATGACGTCGGCCGAGGCGGCAGCCAACCACCCTGAGTTGTTCGAGGCGCTCTACGGCAGGGGCGAGGATCACCCGCGCGGTGGGGACGGAGAGTCCTTCACCGGGGCAGGAGAACGCCTCGCTGCCACCATCTCATGGCTCGTGCGCCAGAACGGTGCGTCCTCACTCGGCGCGGTGTCACACGGTGCCGTGATACGTGCCTACGCAGTCCACATCGTGGGTCTCTCGTTCGCCGAGCGTGATCGTTTCCCGGTGCCGCGCAACTCGTCCATGACCGGCATCGTGTACGCCGAGGGTCGGCCGATGCTCGCGTCGTACAACGTTGCGCCCCACATGGACCACTCGTGAGGCTCCTGCTCGTCACGAACGACTATCCGCCCAGACCGGGCGGTATCCAGATGTACCTGCGGAACCTCGTCGATGCGTACCCCGATGAGATCCTCGTCTATGGGCCGTCCGATGAAGGAGCGGATCCGGGCGAGGAGGGCGTCGTGCGCGGATCCCAGCGTTACATGATGCCGCGCCGGTCGACGCTCGAGGGCGTGCTCTCGGCGGCGAGGTCGTTCCGACCCGATGCGGTGCTCTTCGGCGCGCCACATCCCCTCCCACGTCTCGGTCCGGCACTCAGGGCAGAGCTCGGCATCCCGTTCGGGGTCCTCAGCCACGGAGCGGAGATCACGATCCCCGCTGCGATACCCGGTGCCAGGCAGGTGCTCGCCGGGATGCTCGCTTCAGCGGACGTGAGGTTCGCCGTGAGTCGGTTCACGGCGAGCCGGGTGGAGCGGCTCTCCGGCGAGCCCACGGTGTTCGTCGGTGCGGGCGTCGAGATCGACACCTTCGTCCCCGGCGATGCCCGCGGTTTCGCTGACCCGCCCGTCGTCGGATGCGTGAGCCGCTTCGTTCCCCGCAAGGGCCAACACCGCCTGCTCGATGCCGTTGCCCGCCTCGATGCCCCGGTGTCGGTGCTGCTGGTCGGGAAGGGACGCACCGAGGATGCGCTCCGCGCACAGGCATCGAAGCTCGACATCGACGTCCGGTTCGCCGTCGACGTTCCCTGGCGCGATCTTCCCGGCCTCTACCGTGAGATGGACATCTTCTGCATGCCGACGAGTTCGCGCTGGGGCGGGCTCGAGGTCGAGGGCCTCGGACTGGTCTATCTCGAGGCTGCGGCAACCGGACTGCCCGTCCTCGCGGGTGACTCGGGCGGGTCGCCCGAGACCGTCATCGCCGGCGTCACGGGGTTCATCGTCTCGGACGTCGATGCGATCGTCGAAGGTCTCGAAATCCTCCTCTCGGATCCCGATGCCGCCCGCGCAATGGGTGCGGCTGGCCGTCGGTTCGTGGAGGACGAGTTCACGTGGGAGCGCGTGATCGAGCGCCTCCATGCAGGGTTCGCACCGCATCTGCGGTAGCGTCCCGCACGCCATCGCCCTTGACATCGCGATGGATGTGCCCTAGCCCTGTACGTGGGAAGCGACGAGAGAACCAACCATGACCAAGAAACTCGTCATCGTCGAGTCCCCCGCAAAGGCGAGGACCATCAACCAGTACCTCGGCGACGACTACATCGTGGAGTCCTCGATCGGGCACATCCGCGACATCCCGTCCCGTGCTGCGGATCTACCGGAGTCCAAGCGTGACCTCTGGAAGACGACGCGGTTCGGGGTCGATGTCGACGCCGGGTACCAGCCGATCTACATCGTCACCGAATCGTCGAAAAAGCAGGTACGGGTCCTGAAGCAGAAGCTGAAGCAGGCCGACGAGCTCTACCTGG
>CAZYGP010000312.1:0-2309 GCA_964647265.1 uncultured Acidimicrobiaceae bacterium
CGACGGCAACGACGTGGTCGGCACCGCGTTGGAGCAGGCAGTCGGTGAAACCACCGGTCGATGCGCCGACGTCGATCGCCCGCAGGCCTTCGACATCGAGGTTCCACGATGTGAGGGCACCATCGAGCTTGCGGCCGCCCCTGCTCACGAACGGCTCGGGTGCCCCTTCCAGGAGCAAGGCGTCGTCGGGCGATACGAGTGTTGAGGGCTTGGGTGCCGTGATGCCGCCGATCCGGACGAGTCCGGCGTCGATCGCCCGCTGCGCCTCGACCCTGCTCGAGACGAGGTTCCTTCTCACGAGCTCGGTGTCGAGCCTGCGACGTGTCAGGTGCGACCCTCCCGCCCTTCTGTTCCGGTCTCCTCCAGGAGGTCGGCGAGCTCCGACGCGAGTCGCTCCGCCACATCGGGTGCATCTGCGGCGTCGATGTCCTCGAGCTGGTGCTCGATGTCGTCCAGTCGGGCGTGGGGGTCTGTGTTCGCGGAGTCCATGGTCCATTATCCCCTGATGCTCGCGAGAAGTGCGGGAAGGTCCGCGATCGATTCGATCACATGGTCCGGCGTGTGTGCCGGGGGTACGTCGTCGAGAGCCGACGTGACACCTGTCAGGACCAGAACCGTCGTCCAGCCGTAGGCGATGCCAAGCGCGATGTCGGTCTCGGGCCGGTCACCGACCATGACGACCCGTCCGGGTCCGATCCTGTCGACGATGAGCGAACCAAAGTGTTTCGTCGGCTTCCCGCAGTCGACCGGTGCGACCCCGGACGCTGCGGCGATCGCGGCCACGATGGTTCCTGCTCCGGGCGCGAGGCCTGTGGGCGTGGGATAGGTCGTGTCGATGTTGGTGGCAACGAACGCGGAACCTGCCCGGATCGCACGCGCCGCTCGGTCGATTCGCTCGTACGAAATCGCCCTGTCGAGCCCGACCACGACCGCGTCGGGTCGCTCTGCTCCGGGAGAGTCGTGGTCGACGACCCGAACACCCCTGGCGAGCAACTCTTCTCCGATCGCGTCGGAACCCACCACGAGGGCATCGAGGCCGATCGACGCTACGTGGTGAGCTGCGGACATCGCCGACGTGACCGCATCATGGGGATCGGCGCGGAAGCCGGTTCGTTCCTCGATGTGCCGTGCGACGATGGCGGCGGTCTTCGTCGAATTGTTCGTTGCGTAGAGGGGTCGCCAGCCCTGGCGGAGGCACGCCTCGAGCGCATCACGGGCTGCGGGGACTCCCTCGGAGTCGATGTACAGGACCCCATCGAGGTCCAACACGACGGTACCTGCCGGACCGGGATGTCGGCTCATCCGGCCAACCGGACGGAGAGTGCGGACACCACGTCGCCCAGGAAGCCCGTCGTTCGAAGGATCGACTCTTCCGAGACCCGTTCGTCGGCTCCGTGGAACATGCCGAGCATCTGGGCGAGGGTCATCGTGTCGTCGAAGAGTCCCACGCCGTATGAAGGAATCCCGCGCGCTCGGAAGAACCGGGCATCGGTCGTCACGGGGGTCATCGTCGGGGCGAGCGACCGCGATCCGATGTGGGCCTCGGCAGCATCCCCGATCGCATCCCAGAGCGGTCCGGAAGTCGCGGATGCGTTCGCCGTCATGTCGAGGACGGGCTCGATGATCATGTCCTCATACAGCGCGGGGCCGAGGACCTTGCGAAAGTGGTCGTCGACGTCGACGTGGTCCTGACCCGGCAGGAGGCGCACGTCGACGTCGCCCACTGCCGAACTCGGGACGACATTCGCCTTGGATCCACCGACCAGCACGTTCGGCGAGAAGGTCAGATGCGTACAAGCGTGGACCCACCGAGCAAGGGTGGGATCCGTGGAGGCGATCTCGGCGATCGCGTCATCGACCGTGTCGGCGTTCGAGAGCCGATCCCTGAGGTCGGCGGAAACCGGCAGATACGGCACGAACGCGAGCCATTCGTCGGTGACGGCGATCGGCTGGTCCGCTTCCCCGATCCTGGTAAACGCCGTTGCGAGGTTCAGGACGGCGTTGTCCCTCCCATACGGCTGGCTGCCGTGCCCAGCCACCCCCCTCGCCTTGAACGAGCGCCAAGCAGGCCCCTTCTCGGCGAATGTGACGGGCAGTGAGGGCGTGGGTGTCCCCGGCAGGGTCGGACAGGCGACCTCGGTGAGCACGAAGTCACAGGCGATACGGTCCCAGTGCTCCTCGACGAGGTGCTGTGCACCGAACACACCCCCTGCCTCCTCGTCGGCAACGGCAGCGAGGATGACGTCCCCGACGGGAGCAGGAAGGTGACCATCGCGCAATGCCCGATAGACGCAGACCATCGAGGCCGT
>CAZYGP010000313.1:0-2307 GCA_964647265.1 uncultured Acidimicrobiaceae bacterium
TCCACCGACACGCACCGGCGGTACCACGGCCCTGATCGGACGCAGGATCGGCTCGATCATTCGCGACAGGAGTTCGTAGAGCCGACGGATCGGATGGTCGAACGGGATGCGCCCGAACACCACGATGTAGGACAGCACGATCCACACCAAGAGCGCGAGCGACATGAGCTGGACCAGCGAGCGAAGGATCCCCACGTCAGTGCGCTGCTCCGTAGAGGCCGAGCGCCGACAGTCGCTCCTGCTCGGCCATCCCGATGCTCACGCCTCCCGGGGTCACGAGGATCACACCCTGTGAGGTCTTGGACATCTTTCCATCGAGCGCATACGTCAGGCCGGAGGCGAAGTCGACGAGACGTCGCACCATCTCCGGCTCGGTGCCACGGAGGTCGAGGACGACGCTCCTGCCCGAACGGATCGCGTCAGCGAGTGACTGCGCATCCGAGAAGTTCCGGGCTGCGATGATCTGGGACTCCGGTTCAGGCCTCCGCATGGGCAGGTCCGGTCCCCCGATCGATGACACGTTCGAATGGATGTACACGCCGGCTTCGGCATGTCCCGGATCGCCTGACATCTGGCGGCGCGTGGCCGCGGGCGGCTCGACACGCCGGCCTGCCACCCCACTTCCCGGAGGGCGAACCGTGGACATCTGTCCGGATTGTTGGACTCCTTGGCGTTCGGCTCCCATCGGCCGCACGTCACCGACGGTCTGATCCACACCAACGTCGCCCTGGGCCTCCTCGTCGACGAGGCCCAGATAGAAGAGGGTCTTGTTCCACAGAGATGCCATGCGTACCGTCCCGTAGGTCGTCTCAGGTGTCGGCTGTCCCATCAAAGATAGCCCGTCCGATGCGAACCATGGTGGCACCCTCCTCGATCGCGACCTCGAGATCGTTCGACATACCCATCGAGCAGGTGTCGATGGCCGGTAGCGTCCTGCGGTACAGGTCGAAGATCCCCCGGAGCTGTGCGAACCACGGTCGTGTCATCTCGGGATCGGTCGCGTTCGGAGGTATCGCCATGACGCCCCTCACATCCAGGCCGAACGCAAGGAGATCGTCGAGGACCCGGTCCGGCTCGTCGGGCGGGAATCCGGACTTCTGTGGCTCGCCCGCCAGGTTGAACTGCACGAGGACCGGGGTCTGGCGGCAGTGGTCCCGCCAGATCCTTGCGAGCTTCGGCCTGTCCATCGACTGCAGCAACGCTGCGTTCTCCCCGACCGATGCCGCCTTCCGGCTCTGGAGGGGACCCACGAAGTGCCACTCGATGTCATCGGGGAGGTCGGCGTCGCGTCTGTGCGCGAGCTCCTGTGCCCGATTCTCCGCGAACACTCGCTGGCCGGCGTCGTACACCGCTCGGACATCGTCGTCGGTTCGATGCTTCGAAACGACGACGAGGGTGACAGTGTCGCCTTCCACACCCCGGCGTGCGCACGCCTCCGCGATCCGGCCGAGCACGGCATCGAGCCCTACAACCATGCCACCGTCACCTGTCGGTGCCTCGTACGGTCCCTTCGATGTGACGAGAAGCGGTCGTCCTCACGGGTGCAGATGGCGACCTCGTCGACCGCGATACCCCCGAGCTGCTCCCGGATCGCGCCGGCGAGATCGAGGCTCACGGCTCCCCACGTCGTTCGTGCGGCATGCCCTCCCACGGCATCGATGACCTCGGTCCCGACCTCGTAGCAGCACGGTCCGATGTGGGGTCCAAGGACCGCACGCTCCGGTGCGTATCCATCGTCGGCCATCGCTTCGATGGTCGCGGCCACGATGCCGGAGACGACACCGCGCCATCCCGCGTGGACGAGCCCGATGGCTCCCGTAGCCTCGATCACCACCGGCACGCAGTCTGCCGTCGCGACGACGATCGGAAGATCCGGTTCCGGTGTCCACACCCCGTCCGCCTCCCCCAGTGCGGTCGCCTCCGCCGCGCGCCGTGCGATTGCGCCGTGCACCTGTGTGATCGTGGCCCATGCGTCAGGGATGCCGAGGGACGCGCTCATGCGTCGGCGAGCGTCGGGGTCGTTGCGACCGTCGCCGTCGGCGAGTGTGCCGAAGGCGACCCTTCGGATCGCCTCCGACCGGATCATCCCTGGACGAATCCGGGGATGTCCATCTCGTCGGTGCCGTCCTCGCGACCGTGATCGAGCAGGGACGACCGCTGGCGAGGTGGAGGCGTTGCGCCGGGGATGGACGGCGTGAAGCTCCCCCTGCGGTCCCTGTCGAAGCCCGCCGCGATGACCGTGACTCGCATCTCGTCACCGAGCGTCTCATCGATCACGGATCCGAAGATGATGTTCGCATCGGCATC
>CAZYGP010000314.1:0-2300 GCA_964647265.1 uncultured Acidimicrobiaceae bacterium
TGGTGGGCAGGGTGGGCGCCGGCGATCATGAGCAGCGACTCCATCGATCAGTGGAACCAGGCCCTGACGTTCGAGTTCGTCAACACACATCCGATCCTCCACACGGTGATCCTGTGGCTGGCCTCGCTCGTGTGGGCATCGCCGGCATCGGTGACGCTCGTTCACGTCGTGATCACTTCCGTGCTTCTCACAGTCGTCGCGAGGCGGCTTGTCCAGATCGGCGTCGGCGTCCCTGTCGCAGTCGGGGCCGTCTGGGTCATCGCCATCCTGCCCATGACGGGAGCGGTCACCGTGACGATGTGGAAGGATGTCCCGTTCTCCCTCGCAATGCTCTGGGTCGTCACCGAGCTGCTCCTCATGGCGCGTGACAAGGGCGCCTTCTGGACAGGGATCTGGGGCCCCGGCCGGCTTGGAGTCGCACTCGGCCTGGTGTGGGCGCTGCGCGCGAACGGGCGACTCACGGTGGCAGTGTTCGCCCTTGCCCTGGCGGTCGCGTCTCGACCCCTGTGGAAGGGAGTGGCAACGATGCTCGTCGGCGTGGTCGCCGTCGGGGTTGCGTTGCCAATCGTGCTGATCGCGGTCCTCCCGGTCACCGACGCGCCGATCGAACCGGCACAGGTCTTCATGCCGGATGTCGCCTCGGTGGTCGTGAACGACCGTGGGGACCTGTCCTCTGCGGACCTCGTTCTCGTGCAGGCGGTTGCCCCGCTGCGGGTGTTCGAGGAGTTCTATGCCTGCGGGGATTCGACGCCACTCCTGTTCCACCCCGAGTACGACAATCAGGAGATCCGCGAGAACGCATCCGCGTACCGTGGCCTGATCGTGCGCACGGGCTTCGGATCGTTCCCGACGGTTCTCGGCCACCGTTGGTGCGCTGCGGAGTACCTCTTGTCCCCCATCAACCGGACGGACACGTTCGTCCACCGTCCGCCATTCGACATCTGGCCCAACACGCTCGGCCTTGCGAGGGATCCGATTTCGGACCGCGCATTCGACGTGACCTTCGCGATGTACAGGGCAGCGGAACAGTCGGAGATCGAGTGGCTCACGTGGCGTCCTGCACTCGTCATCCTCATGGGCCTCGCCACGGCGATCGGCGTGTGGTGGCGCCGGGGGCTCCGGCCGCTCCGATGGATCGGGGCGTTCTATGTGATCCACCTCGTGAACGTCGCCGTCACGTCGCCGGCACACGAGTTCCGGTACGCCTACGGGCTGTACCTCATCAGCCTCGCCACGCTCCCGCTGTGGGTCCTGGTGGCCGATCCAGCGCGTGCAGCCATCTCAGCGGGCGTCAGCGACGCATCATCCGGTGTGGGGCGTACGGCGCCAGGCGCCGACCAGCCTGCTGGCAATGCGAATCGGGAACCACAGCAGCCCGATGGCGACAACATACGGATACCTGATCAGGTACCGGCCGGGGACTCCGTCGATCGCGAGGAAGACGACCGGTAGGAGGATCACGACGATGGCGATCGATCCCAACACCCATGCGGGCCACAGCCCGAGTTCTGGGAAGACCGCTGCGGCGACGGCAAGGCCGATGAGCAGGAGCGCGAGGAACGATCGACCGGGGTTGTAGAGCCGAAAACCGAGATCCAGCAGGGCGAGGTCGCGTCGTCGTATTGCATTGCGGAAGAGCTCCCGACCGAGTCGTCGCTGCACGTCGCGCTTTCCCCGGACCCACCGCGCGCGTTGGAAGACCGTCTCGTCGGTTGCGGTCGGCTTCTCGTCACGGACGTGGATGTGGTGCAGCCAGTGGGTGCGGTACCCGGCGAGGTTGAGTCGCACGTTGAGGGCGAGGTC
Organism: uncultured Acidimicrobiaceae bacterium; assembly: GCA_964647265.1. Taxonomy (GTDB): domain Bacteria; phylum Actinomycetota; class Acidimicrobiia; order Spongiisociales; family UBA5794; genus SZUA-442. Next base: position 1,804 of record CAZYGP010000314.1, read on the forward strand.
GTCCGTGAGGTCGTCGTCAAAGCCTCCGACCGCGGCCAACGCCTCCGATGACACCGCCATACCCGTCCCTCCGAGGTCACATGACCATCCGATGTTCGACCTTGCGAGCTGGACCGACCGGTTCGAGGCCCAATACGTCAGGGCGTTCGCCATGGTGAGCAGGGATGCATCGGGGTTCGAAACGTCGAGGTAGGCCTGGACCGAGTGATGCCCCGATTCGAGGGCAGTTGCGATCGAACGAACGAAGGTCGGGTCGATCCGGTTGTCGGCATCGAGAACCACGAGCGCCTCCCCATCGCGCAGCGGGTGCTGCGACAGGAACCAGGCGATCGCAGCTCCCTTCCCTCCTGCCCCGTCGGTTCGCTCCGCCACAGAGACGTGTGCCGCTGCGAGGGACGCTGTGGAATCCGAGGATCGATCGGCAATGATCCAGGCATCGAGGGAATCCCTCGGATAGTCCTGGGCGGCGAGATCGGTGGCGATCCCCTCGATCACCT
>CAZYGP010000315.1:0-2295 GCA_964647265.1 uncultured Acidimicrobiaceae bacterium
GACCAGCTCGAGGTGTACCCGTCCATCGTCGCCCACAGTTGGGCGTCGCCGCACAGGATTCCTGCGTCGACGAACTCCGCGGATGGTGGGCTGATCGGTTCCAGACCGGGAGGGAACTCGATCGGAGCGCCATCGATGAGGATCTCGATCTCGGGCGAGTCCGATGCGTCGAGGGATGCCGACAGCCGTCCATCGGAGACGGTGTAGGTACCCGTCAGGAGGTGGTTGGTCGTGACGACGATCTCCTCGGAGTCGCTCACAACGGAGAACGACCACGCGTCACGATCGTCGATGAAGGTGCCGTCTGCCCCCATCGTGATCGTATAGGCACCGCCGACGTGCCGGAACTCTCCGACCTGTTGGGTGGGCGGAAGTGCGGCGACCACCTGATCGAGGAACGCCTGGCTGTCGAGCTTCCAGATACCGACGACGCACTCCGGGAGCGATGACGCCGAAACGGAAGCGGTTGTCGCGGGGGCGGTCGTCGTCGTCGACGAGGCCGCCGCGATCGTGGTCGACGTGTCCCCCGATCCGGGCGTCGAGGTGGTACTGGACTCAGGTCCCCCACCCGAGGTGCACGCAGATGCAATGACGGCAACCATGGCACACGTCGCCAGGATTCGCTTCACGCAGGCGCCCTCCCGCATCCGATCGAAAGGAACCCTACACGGACCGCCTTCGACCACGCAGCCATCGTTCGGGTCATGTCACGAGGAGGGGCTCGGGCAGGGTCGAGACGATGGTGCCCTCGTCCGTGATGAGCACGGTGTGCTCGAAGTGCGCCGACCACGCGCCATCGGCGGTCACGACCGTCCAGCCGTCGTCGAGGACGTCCGAGGATGCCGTGCCGAGGTTGAACATCGGCTCGATGGCCAGCGCCATGCCCTTCTTGAGGCGAAGGCCCTTGCCGGGCGTCCCGTAGTTCGGAACAGACGGCGCCTCGTGCATCTGTCTGCCGATCCCGTGCCCGACGTACTCGCGAACCACACCGAGACCCGCTCGCGTCGCTTCTGCCTCGACGGCGGCCCCGATGTCCCCGAGCCGGCGTCCGGCGACCGCCTGTTCGATGCCCTTCCACAGGGCCCGTTCCGTCACTTCGAGGAGGTTCCGAACATCATCAGGCACATCGCCCACGGCAACGGTGAACGCCGCGTCGCCATGCCATCCGTCATGGATCGCACCTGCGTCGATCGAGATGATGTCGCCATCAGCAAGGACGTAATCGCCGGGGATCCCATGGACGATGACGGAGTTCGGCGATGTGCACAGGACGCCGGGGAACGGGTTCGTGGGACTCCCGTAACCGAGGAACGAGGACCGGCAACCGTGCGCCGCGAGGACCTCGCGTGCGACGTGATCGAGTTCGAGGGTGGACACGCCGGGGGCGATCGCCTCCCGAACCGCTGCGTGCATCGCTGCGACACAGGCGCCGGCGACTTTCATCTTCTCGAAGTCTGCCGGACTCTTCTTCGTGATGACCCGTGAACCGCTCATGACGATGTGTCAGGATGCGAGCGCCAGGGCGATGCGTGCGAACACCTCTTCGATGGATCCGACTCCGTCGATGCGGATGACGGTGTCACCGTAGTGATCGACAAGAGGCGCCGTTTCCTGCGTGTACACCTCGAGGCGCCGACGGATCGTCTCCTCGTTGTCGTCCGCTCGCCCCTCCTCCTCTGCCCGCTTGACGAGCCTGGCAACGAGCTCATCCGTGTCGGCCTCGAGCAGGATGACCGTGCCGATCGCGTTCACGACGGCGTCGTTGAGGGCCCGAGCCTGGGCGACGTTGCGGGGAAACCCGTCGAGGAGGTAGCCGCACCGTGCATCATCTTCCGAGAGCCTGTCGTCGACGATCGCGACGACGAGGTCGTCCGACACGAGGTCGCCTGCAGCCATGACGCTCGCGACCTGCTTTCCGAGGTCGGTGCCTGCTGACACCGCGTCACGAAGCATCGCACCCGTCGAGACATGGGGGACCTTCAATGCACGGGCCAGCATGGCGGCCTGTGTGCCCTTGCCCGCGCCCGGTGGGCCGATGAACAGGATCCGCCTCGCCATGGTCGTGCTCCTTCGATGTCAGTGTCCCGGCCGGGTTCAGCTGAGGAATCCCTCGTAGTTTCGCATCGTCAGCTGGCTCTCGATCTGCTTGGTCGTGTCGAGGGCGACGCCCGCGACGATGATGATCGAAACCCCAGAGAGGCCGACCGGCACGTTCCACCACCATCCGAAGAGGGACGGCAGGATCGTCACGAGGGCGAGGTACATCGCGCCGGGGAGCGTGATGCGCGACAGCAC
>CAZYGP010000316.1:0-2290 GCA_964647265.1 uncultured Acidimicrobiaceae bacterium
TGTACTGCCCTGTGCGTAATGGGCCCAAAGTCCTTGTCGACCTTGGTTCCCACTTTCCCCTGAAGCCATCCGACGTCATCGCCTTTGAGGCCCTTCTTCAGTAGGCGAGTGACAACAAACTTGACGTCAGCCAACATTTCTTCCTCTGGCGGTGTAGACAGGTCTCTGACTAATCGCACAGTCTGAGAATAGTCGACATATCCATCGTCGTGTCTGGTGCCAAGCGATTGCCACATGTGACCGTTGTTGGCTCCGCGATCCCACCAGCCGTAGTTCAGGGCCCGACCAGGAGGAGCGCCAGCTAAAAAGAGCTTCCCCTCATTGTCGATAAGCCCGTCGTCGATCATGGCGTCAGCAATCTGTGCATCCACACCAGCTGAATGAGCTACCATCGCTTCCCAGGTCGCCAAGACCGGCAACACCTGAACGGGATCAATATGCTTGGCTGCCTTGTGCATCGCATCGGCCTCGGCCTGCGTTGCAAGGCGAGCCCCCAGCATGCCAGCTAATTGCTGCTGACCGCGAGCGGTCATAGCAACGCGCACACCATGGATCCTAATCGCATCACACCACTCGACTTGACCGACTTGACGCCACACGATCGAAGAGCGGTTCGCGCAGATTCGATCTCTCCACTCGTTCTCACGCAGAGAGATCTCTTGGGCCGTAGGCGAGATGCCCGTGTTGGCCCCCAGTCTGATGATTCGAAGAGGCATCAGAAAAGGTCTTCTATGCGCCAGTGGCCAGCAGTCCCGGCAACAGGATCGTCGACATACCTGAGCTGTTGATTCACGGCTGAACGAATGACCTTCTGAGCATCCTCGAACGTGGCGAAGTTGCCCATGTAGCGGTAGCTCTCGTCCTTCAAAATGTAAGGAGCTTCACCGCTACCAAGAGTGATGTACCCGCGGATGGCCATCCCCTTACTCTAGCAGAAACACCCAGCTGGAGAACCAGTCCTCAGAGGATACATCTGGGGAACTGAGCTTGATAGTACGGCAAGAGCTGGTCAGTCCACTCGGCGACGTCAAGGGCGCGCTGGTAAACATCGAGGGTGGCCAACGAGACCTGTCGAAAGGCGCTCGCCGCTCCACCGCGACCCAGAGCTACAGCGTCCGTGGCGATGGGTGCCGCTGGTCGAACCCCGGTTGCCACAGCACCTGGATTGCGACTGTGTCGCAGAGACACCTCAGGAACGCCGTCGCATCTCACCATGAAGGCAAACCAGTCTGGGCCACCGCTGGCGAAGTTGAGAACCGCGTTGACTGTTCCACCTATGTTGTTTCGTATGAATGCGAGCACCTGGGACGGAGAAACCTGTCGAACGGAAACTCTGAAGTTGCCTGCGCTGCTAACGTTGAAATTGCCATTCACTAGATAGGTGCCGAAGGTAAATAGATTCTTCTGATCCGTGTTCGGCGTTGTCTGCCCAAACCCGATCCCAGCAACGGTGAAGCTCTGAGTGAGATCGATAACCTGACTACGTAGGAGGAGGTATTTCCTGTCTGTGGTGCTTGCTGGCATAAATCTTACCTCTGGTCGACCATCGATTGGACTCACCTGGTACACGGGGGAGTTCTCAACCGGAGCACTGAAGCTTTGCCGGTTCATCTGATCCTTCCAGAGGATGACCTGACTCCCGGAGAGCGTGATGCCTTTTCGCGCGTCGAGAGAGAGCAGGTTGCCACCAAGAGCAACAGGGAGGGGCGTGGGTGACTCAGCGTCCTCAGCTCGCCAGGCGCCGGCAACACCACGCACATCCTCCTGCACGAACCGTTGACGGATCGCTACGGTAACCTGGATAGCCTTCTGTGCTTCTTCGAAGGTGGCGAAGTTGCCGAGGTAAGCAAAGCTTTCGGTTCTGACGACATAGGGCTGCTCCCCGTTCGCAAGCGTGATGTATCCTCTGATGGCCATTCATTCATCTTACTCGCTGGTCTAACGGACCTCCACACATGCGTGGCCCATGCTGCAACAGAAGCAAGAGACAGCTCAGATGGCGGCCCGAGCCAGATCGTCTTGTCTGCCGGCAGACTCTTCTGGAAAGCTTGTAGCTGAGCTCCAGTGGGAACCATGAACGCACAGAGCACGAGATCCGGCTCCGGCATCATGGCCGTTGAGATGCGTGCTGGGTCAGCCCAGAAGGCCACGTCGCGGCCCGCTCGAGCCTCAGACCTCAGGGTGACACCCTGACCGCGTAAGAGCCTCTCAAGAGGCGTTGAGAGAGCAGCACCGATGGTGTCGCCAAGGAGAAGGACGGTTCCGCCTGGAGTGGCACGCGGGACCGTTC
>CAZYGP010000317.1:0-2288 GCA_964647265.1 uncultured Acidimicrobiaceae bacterium
CCGAGAGCGCACTCCGGTCGGCAGGCGCCGACAAACGACGGGTTGCGGCGTTGATGGAGGAGATCGAGGATCTCCACGACGACAGCCAGTTCTGGCGGTACCAGGCCAACGGTCTGGCGATCCTCGCGACCCCCGACGAGATGCGGACGTATCGGGTCGCCACCGGCCTCGAACCGAGCGTGGACGTCTCGGATCGCTTCCACCTCAAGCCCTTGATGCGGACCATGAACTACTTCGACGCCTGCTACGTACTGGCGCTGTCGGAGGGAGCGGCACGGTTGATCGAGGTACCCGCTGACCTCCCGCCGATGACGGTCGAGGTTCCCGACATTCCCGCGGATGCAGCGGCATCCGGACGGGGGCGGGCGCTGATCGACGGAACCGGCGGAGACCGCTCGACGGGGGGTGAGACCGCTCGCGTGCGCCTCCGCCACTACTGCCGTCAGATCGACGGTGCCATTCGTGGCCTGTTGGCGGGAGGGTCTGTGCCGCTGATCCTCGCCTCGGACCGCCGAATCGCCGAGATCTACCGCTCGGTGAACTCGTACCCGCACCTCGTGGCACAGCGCATCGACGGCAACCCCGAGAAGCTGTCGGAGGCGGAGCTCGCCTCCAGGGCTCGACCGATCCTCGACGAACTGCACGATCAGCGCATCGAGGACTGGCACCGTCGCTTCGAAGATCGAAACGGGGCAGATCGCTCGTCGACCGACCTCGGCAGGGTCGCCCGTGCGGCGACCTACGGGGCGGTCGAGAGCCTCCTGATCGACATGGATGCCGTCGTGCCGGGTTCGGTCGACGACGAGGGACGGATCCGGGTCGAGGACTCGGGGGAGGTGTCGAACTACGGCGTGACCGACGAGATCGCACGGCGTGTGATCCTCACGGGCGGCGAGGTCGTCGTCGTGCGGGCGGACGAGCTCCGGGACGGGTCGTCACCGGTGGCCGCGACCCTGCGATACGCCATCTGAGCGATCCTCCACAATCGGTGCTAATCCGTCGTAGTTGTTTGTTTCGTGTCATAGGTGGGTGATACGTTCGAGGCATGAAAGACCTCGCTGCCTTCCTGGACGCCGGTTCACCCGAAGCACTCGTGGCGGAGTTCGATCGCCTCGACGATGTCGAGTTGGAGCGGATCACGATTGCCTTCCATGAGCTCTCGCGCCGTGCGGACGCCATCGTCGCCCACGCGGTCGGTGAGCTCGACCGCCGCCGTGTTCCTGATCTCAGGTACGCGCTGTCGACGAAGCAATGGCTGCGTCGGTTCTGCCGCCAAACCGGTGATGAGGCGGCCGCCACGGTGACGGTGGCGAGGAACCTCCCATCGATGCCGAATGTTGCCAAGCGTGCCCTGGCGGGAGAGGTGCCGACATCGAGCCTTCGCGAGATCGCCCGTGTTGCTCGCCGCTACCGGAGCGAGTTTCCTGACCATGAGGAGGTGTTCGCCGATGTGGCGTCGCACCTCGACGTGGGGGACCTGCGCCGGGCCATCGGGTACTGGCGCCAGCAGGTGCACCACGCCGACGTCGAAGGCGAGATCGCGAGGCGGCACGCCAGGCGCCACGCGTCGATCGCCCAGACCGTTGATGGAATGTGGCACCTCGCCGGCCTGCTGGATCCCGAGTCCGGTCACACGGTCGCCGCAGCACTCCGATCGATGGCCGATCCGGGCAACCTCGATCCCTCCGACATGCGCTCCCACGGCCAGCGCATGGCCGACGGTCTCACCGAGATTGCCCGTCGCCACCTCGACGCCGGTGCAACCGCCTCGTCAGGTGGTGAGAAGCCCCATGTCACGGTGACGGTCACCCACGACCAGTTGCTCGGGTCGTCGATGACCGGCACAGGAAGAGCAGGCGCGCTCCCCGAGATCGATGGCACACCGGTGGACCCTGGCACCGTCCGCAGGATCGGGTGCGATGCTCGCATCCTGCGCATCCTGATCGACGGTGAGGGCCAGCCGCTCGATGTCGGTCGGGCAGTCCGCACGGTTACGCCGGCGATCCGGAGGGCGCTCGACCTCCGCGACGGCGGTTGTGTGTGGCGCGGGTGTGACATACCACTGGGATGGTGTGATGCCCATCACATCCGGCATTGGGCCGATGGTGGGCCGACCAGCCTCGCGAACATGCAGCTCCTGTGCCGACGCCACCATCGGGCGGTCCACGAGGGTGGGGATCCGCACAGCGGTCGCCGCTCACCACCCGACCCGTGATCGTCGGGTCCGTGGCATGGGGTCTATCGTGACCCGGTGCGAGCAAGCGATAGCCCATGCTGAGCGGTGCGAT
>CAZYGP010000318.1:0-2283 GCA_964647265.1 uncultured Acidimicrobiaceae bacterium
AGGGTTCTCGCTCCAACCGCGATCAAGCGCTTCCCGAACGCGATCATCAACATCCACCCAGCCCTCCTCCCGTCGTTTCCCGGAGCACGCGCCGTCGAACTCGCCCTCGACCATGGTGTGGCCGTCACCGGGGTCACGGTCCACTTCGTCGACGAGCAGGTCGACCATGGCCCGATCATCGCGCAACGCGCCGTGCCCGTGTATCCCGATGACGATCTCGAGACGCTCCACGCACGGATCCAGGAGGTGGAGCATCGCCTCTACCCCAAGGTCGTCGCCGCCTTCGGGCGGGGCGATCTGGTGGTGGAGGGTCGTCGGGTCCTCTGGGCGGACGCGTCCCGAGTCCTGGAGGCCGTGTGATGGACACGATCCGCGTCGAACGGGCACTCATCTCAGTTTCTGACAAGCGCGGGATCACGGAGTTCGCAGCGGCCCTCGCCGATGAGGGTGTCGAGATCGTCTCGTCCGGCGGAACGGCGCACCACCTCGAACAGTCCGGGATCGCCGTCGTGCGTGTCGAGGACGTGACGGGAGAGCCGGAGCTGCTCGGTGGGCGCGTCAAGACCCTGCACCCGAAGATCCATGGGGCAATCCTCGCCGACCTCGACGCCGAAGCCCATCGACGAGACCTCGTCGACCGCGCAATCGAGCCATTCCAGCTTGTGGTCGTCAACCTGTATCCGTTCGAGGAGACCGTTGCTTCAGGTGCAGGGACCGACGAGATCATCGAGAACATCGACATCGGCGGACCGACGATGATCCGCGCGGCTGCGAAGAACCACGCTTGGGTGGCCACCGTGGTCTCGCCTGACCGCTACGCGGAGGTGATTGCCGCTGTGGCCGGCGGAGGGACCACAGCGCCTTTCCGGGAGGACCTTGCGCGCGACGCGTTCTTCCGAACGGCGCAGTACGACGCAGCGATCGTGAACTGGCTCGAGCGTGACGGAGCCGATCGGCTCGCCCTTGCCCTCACGAAGCACGCGTCGCTGCGATATGGGGAGAACCCGCACCAGCAGGCCGCGCTGTACGCCGCCGATGGGTCGAGGGGCTGGTGGGTGCGTGCCGATCAGCTCCAGGGCAAGGAGATGTCGTTCAACAACTGGGCCGACGCTGATGCCGCATGGCGCCTCGTGTCCGACCTCCCAGCACGGTCGGTCGCGATCCTCAAGCACATGAATGCCTGTGGAGTGGCAATCGGGGTCACGATGGCCGCGGCCTTCGACAAGGCGTGGGAGTGCGACCCCGTGTCGGCCTTCGGTGGCGTCATTGCATGCAATGGTCCCGTCGACGGACCGACGGCGACGGCGATCAACCGCTTCTTCGTGGAGATCGTCATAGCGCCCGCCATCGATGACGACGCCCGGGCGATCCTCGCCGGGAAGGGGAACCTCCGTGTGATCGTGGCGGGTCCGCCGTCCGGGTTCGACCTCGACATCCGGTCGATCGACGATGGGTTCCTGGTCCAGAAGACGGACACGATCGGTGCGGGATCCGGAGAATGGGAGTCGAAGGCGAGGAATCCGACCGATGCTGAGCTGCGCGATCTCGAGATGGCTTGGGTCATCGCTGCACACACGAAGTCGAACGCAATCGTGCTCGTCAAGGACGGATCGACCGTCGGCGTCGGCGCGGGCGACCAGAGCCGGGTCGGGGCCGCCGAACGCGCCATCGCGAAGGCGGGGAGCCGGTCGAAGGGCGCCGTCTGTGCATCTGATGCGTTCTTCCCGTTCAGAGACGGTCCTGACGCGATGGCTGTCGCCGGCGTCACCGCGATCGTCGCGCCCCGAGGCTCGATGCGAGACGACGAGGTGGTCCAGTCGGCGATCGACCATGATATGGCCCTGATGTTCACGAGCGAAAGGCACTTCCGACATTGAGCGCCCTCATCCTCTCCGGAACCGACGTCGCTGCGATCGTCCGCTCCAGCGTCGCACGCGACGTCGCCGAACTCGAGGCACTCGGCACAGCCGTGGGCCTCGCAACCGTGCTCGTCGGCGACGATCCCGCGTCGCATGTGTATGTGTCGTACAAGCACAAGGACGCCCGGTCCGTCGGAATCGCCTCCATCGATGTCAAGCTGCCAGCCCGCGCAACCCAGGCCGAGGTGATGGACGCGGTCGACAAGCTCAATGCGCGCGACGACGTGACCGGAATCATCGTCCAGCTCCCCCTGCCTGACCATCTCGATGGTGAGATGGCCGTCGAACGTGTCCTCCCGTCCAAGGATGCCGATGGCCTCCATCCCTTCAACCTCGGAAGGATGATCCTCGGGAGACCTGCCCC
>CAZYGP010000319.1:0-2282 GCA_964647265.1 uncultured Acidimicrobiaceae bacterium
CGTGGTCGTCTGCCACCCACATCCCGAGCACGGCGGCACAATGCGCCATCCGATGCTCGTCGCGATCATGCGCGAGGCCCTCGAGAGGGGTCTCGACGTCATCCGCTTCAACTTCCGCGGGGTTGGCGGGTCCGAGGGCCATCACGGCGCCGGGCAGGCCGAAATCCTCGACATCGATGCGGCGGTGGATCTCGCACATCGCTCGGGAGCGCAGCCCCTCGGGATCGTCGGATGGTCATTCGGCGCCGCAACGGCACTGGTGTGGCAGGCCGAAATGGGATCCGATCTGGCGTACGTGGGCATCGCGCCTCCTGTCGACAGCCCACTCACACCGTCGCTGCCAGCTCCCGGGTCCCTCGCGCCCGCAGCGAGGACGTTCATCATCGGTGACCGCGACCAATTCGTCGATGCGGATGAACTGGCCGCCTACGCGGCGTCGATCGCGGCACGCGTCATCCGGTACGAGACGGCGGACCACTTCTTCCTCATGCGCCACGATCGGCTCGCGGCCGACGTGCTGGATGCGATCGTCGGTTCGTGAGGCAGCAACTCACCGACGACGTACAGGCCTGAATCCCCGGTTCCGGGCCTCCGACGGCTCATCCGGTGCGAATGTCTGAACGAGCCGCGCGGCGACGAGGCCCTCCCCGTCGACGCGTGCCGCGAGTACGGAGAACTCCTCGGGATCGTCACAGTCGTGGAACGTCATATCGTCGCGGGTGCCGATGTACCGGTGATCACCGAAGCGGGCGAGCCGAGCCACGATGCCCTACCCGGACACCGGCTGGACGAGGCGGATCGTGCCCTGTGACAGACCGCCGCCCGACGCCTCGATGACGATGTCGCCGTCGAGGCCATCGTTCGAGAACTCGATCGCCCAGCGTATGTTCGACCCTGACGACTCGTCGACCGTGTAGCCGAGGGCAGGGAGGTTCGTCTCGAAGTACTCGACCACCTCGGAGACGTCTGCCGGATAGACGATGACGACCTCGGTTACTCCCCTGGATCGGTCGACCATCGTCGATCCGACACGCGCCTCGGACGGGATTGGGAAGTCATCCGGAACGGTTGCCGGCATCGAGCCGTTGCCGAAGACGAGGGGCTCGTTCGAGGTGTCTGCGGGAACTGATGTCAGGGAGGACTCTTCGGGCCCTGACTCATCCGAGCAGGAGACAAGGGCGACGGCGAGGACGACGATGACGAGGGACATGATCGACAGGGGCTTCATGAGGCGCGATTGTATGTACGGCTCCCGGGTACCGGTCCCCCGGGCGGTGAGGCGCAACGGGTGCGTCACACAGTGCCGTCGGAGTCCTCGTGCATGCCATCGGGCGGTAGCTCCTCGGCGTCGACGGGCTCCCCGACGGCACCGATCGCAAGGAGATACGATGCCTGGAGGTCGAGCACGGCGTAGATCTGTTCCGCCTCATACCGGTATCCCTCCGAGAGCGCACGCTCCTGGGCATACGCGGCGGATGCCTGGCCCCCTACGATCGGGACGCCGTCGGCCTTCCACACGTCCGGTTGTTGGAGATAGTGCATCTCCCACTCGAGGATTCGCCGCACGTCACCACGGTTGAGACCCGTTTTGTCCTCGCCAAGGCCCTCCCAGATCCACTCGATCGAGTCCTCCACCCCGTAGATCGCTGCGTTCTGGCGCATCCGTTTGGATTCCTGCCAGAACATGGCGATGCCGAATGCGAGGACGACGACCATCACGACACCGAAGAACAAGGGACCACTCATCATCGGAAGCGTAGGGGGAACGGAATAATCGCCTGTCGAATGGTAGCTTCCCGGAGGCTGCGGCTCAGGGAGGCACGCGATGGCATTCGAGACGATGCGAACCTTCTTCGCACTCGCTGCGCTCGCAGCGAACGTGATCACCATCGCCCTCATCGTGATGGCGATCATCGACCGCCGCGAGGACCGCCATCCCTTCGAGGTGCTTCGCGGCACGACGATGTGGCTCGCCGGCGCCGTCGCTGCCTTTGCAACGATCGGAAGCCTCTATCTCTCCGAGTCCGTCGGGCTCATCCCCTGCAAGCTGTGCTGGTACCAGCGAATCGCCATGTATCCGCTTGCAGTCATCCTGCCGATCGCGGCCTTCCGAAAAGACGTGATGGCGCGGCTCTCGGTCGTGGTCCTCGCCACGATCGGTGCTGGCATCGCCGCGTACCACCGCCTTCTCGAGGCGTTCCCATCCCTCGACTCGGGTTCGTGCAGTGCTGTCGGGCCGTCGTGCTCGGCCCCCCTGATCAAGGAGTTCGGGTTCGTGACGA
>CAZYGP010000320.1:0-2282 GCA_964647265.1 uncultured Acidimicrobiaceae bacterium
TGGCTGCACACCTGCAACCTCGACGGGCCGACGGCAACCGCCAATTACACCTCCCGGGGGTTCCGGGTGTACCGAACCGAGACGGAGACGCGAACGGTCCCGGCCCAGCCGCCCGGACCGTGGCCCGGCGCCCGTGGGCCTGCCGCTTTGTTACTCGGGAAAGACGCCGGTTGAGAGGTAGCGGTCGCCCCGGTCACAGATGATGGTTACAATCACGGCGTCGGTGGTGCCGCGGCGTTCCAGCTCGTGAGCCATATCGGTGGCGATTGCCACGTTCCCGCCGGAGGATATCCCGGCAAAGATCCCCTCTCGCGCAGCAAGCGCTCGAGTGGTCTCTTCGGCGCGTTCCTTGGACACGGTGAGTTTTTTGTCGAGACGCTCGGGTTCGAAGATCCGAGGCAGGTACTCCGGCGGCCAGGCTCGGATGCCCGGGATGCCTCCCTCCCCATCCGGGGCAACCCCAACGATCTCCACCTTCGGATTCTGCTCTTTCAGGTACCGGCCGGTTCCCATCAAGGTGCCGGTGGTGCCGGTGGAAGCCACAAAGTGGGTCACCGTTCCGTCCGTGTCGCGCCAGATCTCGGGGCCGGTGGTCTCGTAGTGCGCCAGCGGGTTATCGGGGTTGGCAAACTGATCGAGGATGATACCCTCACCGTCAGCCTCCATGCGGCGGGCCGTGTCGATCGACTCCTCCATGCTGCCGGCTTTTGAGGTCAGCACCAGCCGCGCTCCGTACGCCTTCATCGTCGCTCGGCGCTCCGCGCTCATGTGCTCCGGCATCACCAGGACCATCTTGTAGCCCAGAATCGATGCCGCCATCGCCAGGGCGATCCCGGTGTTTCCGCTCGTTGCTTCGAGCAGTGTATCGCCGGGCTTGATGCGGCCCGCCTCCTGGGCGCGACGAATCATCCAGTAGGCCGGGCGGTCCTTCACCGAACCGGCCGGGTTATTGCCCTCGAGCTTACAGAGCACCAGGTTCTTCCCCGCGTAGAGCCGCCGGAGTTTCACCAGCGGCGTGTTCCCGATGCACTGCTCGACCGTATGTACGTTCATGGGTTAAGCATAGCGCTCGCGCTTCGCATCGGCAACCCGTCAATTTGTTGCGGCATCGGCCGTTCTGCACGGTCCCGACGGTTGACAGTTGGACGGCAAAACCGTTGAATGGCTACCCAGAGAGCAGGGAGGACGCAATGGACATTACGTTGCACCGGGTAAATGAAGCGGTGCACTTTGAAGCCCGGAACCCCGAAGGGAACCTGGTGCAGATAGATGGATCGGTGGCGAAGGTGGCGGCTTTCGGCCGATGCAGCTGCTGCTCGCGGCCATTGCGGGCTGCGCATCGATGGACTTCGTGCCCATCCTCAAGAAACAGCGTCAGGACGTGCGAGACGTCTCGGTACGGGTTCGCGGCGATCGAGCCGACGGCATAACGCCGTCACCCTTCACCGCGATACATATCGAATGGACCGTGTCGGGCGGCGTTGATCGCGAGAAAGCAGAGCGCGCCGCGGAGCTGGCGGTCACCAGGTACTGCTCGGTTGCCGAGTCCCTCGCGCCATCGATTCCGATCACGTGGTCGGTGTCCATCGCGCCATAAGGAGATCCCTCGTGTCTGATCAGAAATCCCCCGGCGGTCCTGCCAACTTCGATACCCTCGCCATTCGCACCCAGGCCGAGCGCTCGCTCCACCGTGAGCACAGCGTGCCGATGTTTCTGACGTCGAGTTTTGCCTTCGACAGCGCGGAGCTCGCCCGGGCGCTCTTTGCCGAGGAAGAGGAGGGCCTGGTCTATTCGCGGTACGGAAACCCCAACGTGGACGAGTTCATTGAGAAGCTCTGTCTGCTCGAGGGCTGCGAAGACGGCGTCGCTACCGCCTCGGGGATGGCGGCGATGTTTGCGAGCATGGCGGCGCTGCTCTCCGCCGGAGATCACGTAGTCGCATCGCGGGCGATTTTTGGCTCGACCCACGCGGTGCTGACCAAGGTGCTGAACCGGTTTGGCGTTGAACACACCTACGTTGATCCCACCGACCTTCCCGGATGGGAGCGCGCGATCACGCCGCGAACCAGAATGATCTTTGTGGAGACGCCGTCCAACCCGGGGCTCGCCCTCGTCGATCTGCAGTGGATAGGCGCCCTCGCGAAGGATCGCGGAGTAATTCTCAACGTGGACAACTGTTTCGCGACGCCCTACCTGCAGAACCCGGTGTTCTTCGAACACCGCACGGAACACGCGCTGCTGCGCTACATCCACCGCCTGCAGGCCCGCGACCTGAGTCTGGT
>CAZYGP010000321.1:0-2281 GCA_964647265.1 uncultured Acidimicrobiaceae bacterium
CCGAGGGTGTCGCAACAGCAGCGCCCATCGGCGATGTGACCTGGGACCGCTTCTACCATGTGATGCTCCAGTCCGACAGCGACCTACTCGCTCTCATCGACTCCCTCGGCATGGCTACTGAGGTTCAGTGGCGAGCCACCGGCACCGGCCTCTATGACGACGGATCGCTCCATCCCGTGTCCAATGCCGTCGACTACCTGCGGCTACCCGTGCTCGGGTTGCTTTCGAAGGTTCGAATAGGTGCAACCGTCCTCCGCGCATCCAGGATCCGGGACTGGCACGGCCTCGAGCAGATGACGGCAGAGCAGTGGCTGACGCGATGGAGCGGAGCAGGGGCGTACGGCCGGTTCTGGTTACCGCTGCTGAGGTCGAAACTCGGGGACAGGCATGACGAGGTCTCTGCTGCCTTCATCTGGGCGATCATCCAACGGCTGTACGCGGCACGGCGGGCGGGAATGAAGCAGGATCTCTTCGGCTTCATGCCCGGTGGCTATTCGGGCATCCTCACCCGATTCGAGTCGCGCGCTGTAGCCCTCGGCGTGCGCCCCCTTGTCGGGGTTCGTGTGCTGGAGGTGGCTGGGACCGAAAGCGGTGCGTCGGTGCGGACGACAGGTGACCTCACGGTCCACGACCGTGTAGTGGTGACGGTCCCGTCGCCGGTCGCAGCGGATCTCATTCCCGGCTTGTCGACGTCGGAACGTGAGGCGCATCTCGGGATCATGTACCAGGGCATCGTCTGCGCGTCCCTACTCCTCGACCGACCCCTCAGCGACTTCTATGTGACCAACACCACGGATCCGTCGGCGCCCTTCACCGGCGTCATCGAGATGTCCGCCCTGGTCGACAGGACCGAGTTCGGCGGTCGCTCCCTGGTGTACCTCCCGAAGTACGTCCCACCGGATGATCCGATGTTCGAGGAACCCGACGACGTGATCATCGGGCGGTTCACGGATGCACTCGCGTCGATGTATCCGGAGTTCGATAAGGACCACGTCGTTGCACACGCTGTCGCCAGGGCGCGATACGTGCTCCCGCTGAGCACGGTCGGATACTCGGATCGTCTCCCACCGATCCTGACCTCGGTTCCCGGCGTCTACGTCGTCAACAGCGCCCACATTGTGAACGGAACCCTGAACGCGAACGAAACCGTCGGTCTCGCGAACCGCTCGGTCCCTGCTGTGACGGCCGTCGAGCGCTCGGGGAGTCTGCGATGAACATGCGGACCAGTGCCGGACTCTCCCTCGACCTCGACAATCTCTGGTCGTACATGCGAATCCACGGCGACTCGGGTTGGGACACGTTCCCGTCCTATCTCGACGTGGTAGTCCCCCGCTTCCTCGAGTTCCTCCACGACAGGGATCTCCTGATCACCGTATTCGTCGTCGGAAAGGACGCGACCTTCGAACAGAACCGTCCCGTCCTGCGATCCATCGTTGAAGCAGGGCATGAGGTTGGCAACCACTCGCACATGCATGAACCATGGCTTCATCGGTACTCCGATGCCGAGGTCGACGCCGACATCGGCGCCGCCCATGATGCGATCGCCGACGCCACAGGGTCCGTTCCGGTCGGGTTCCGCGGCCCTGGTTTCAGCCTGACTCCTGGCGTCGTTTCGGCCCTGGCGCGCAGGGAGTATGCGTACGACTCCACGACCCTGCCCACCTTCATTGGTCCCCTCGCGCGGTGGTACTACTTCAGGGGGAGCGATCTGGAAGGCGAAGAAGCACAGGAGCGTGCAGCACTCTTCGGGTCCTTCCGCGACGGGTTCCTACCGAACCGCCCCTATGAGTGGGATCTGCCGGAGGGTTCGCTTGCCGAGTTTCCCGTCACCACCTTTCCCATCGTCAAGGTGCCGTTCCACTTCTCATACCTGCTGTATCTCAGCACGATGTCAGAACGCGCCGCCGACGCGTACTTTGCGGCCGGACTCTGGACGTGCAGGCGGTTCGGACTCGGTCCGACACTCCTCCTCCATCCACTCGACTTCCTCGACGCGACCGACGCTCCGCAACTCGGGTTTTTTCCTGGCATGGGCATCCCCGCACACACCAAGATCGAAAGAATCGGCCGATACCTCGAGCGTCTGGCACGGCACTACGAGATTGTTCCGATTCGGGATCAGGTCGAGGAAACGAAGCTCGGTAGGAATGGTCCCCGCAGGATCCCATCGAGCTGATGGGCGGCCGCTACGCCCTGTCGACTCGTCGGCGCTCGGGACTGGTCGATGTGCCGAGGTGGAACAACTCCTCGCCAAGGACACGGGACCGCACGATTTCCAATT
>CAZYGP010000322.1:0-2263 GCA_964647265.1 uncultured Acidimicrobiaceae bacterium
ACGCTGTCGGTGTCCGGCAGGCTCGAGGTCGAGCTCACGGCGGAGCGGGGTGTCGGGTATCGCAGCGCCGATCGGAATCAGAAGAGCGACACCATCGGTGTCATACCGATCGACTCGATCTTCTCGCCGATCCGCAAGGTTGCGTACCGGGTCGAGAGCACGCAGGTCGGGCAGCGGACCGACTTCGACAAGCTCATCCTCGACGTCGAGACGGATGGTTCCGTGACACCATCGGAGGGAATCTCGTCAGCAGGAGGCACCCTGCGGAACCTCTTCGAGCTCCTCGCAGAGATGGACGACTACGACGGCCTTGGCCTCGACGACCTCGCACCGGCGGAGGCGTCCGGCCAGGAGCACCTCGATCTTCCCATCGAGGCACTCGACCTCTCCGAGAGGCCACGCAACTGCCTCCGGCGGGCACAGGTCCAGACGGTCGGCGAATTGATCGAGAAGTCGGAGGAGGACCTCCTCAACATCACGAACTTCGGCCAGAAGTCCCTGGAAGAGGTCGTGGCCAAGCTCGACGAGCTCGGATTCAGCCTCAGGAACTACGCGGATGCCGAGGGGAGCGTCGCCTGATGCCTCGGCCGAAGAAGGGTCCACGCCTCGGCGGTTCACCGTCGCATCAGCGGAAGATCCTCGCGAACCTCACGGCGTCACTCATCGAGCACGAGGAAGTGGTCACGACCACGGCAAAGGCCCAACTGCTGCGTCCGTACGCCGAGAAGGTGATAACGAAGGCGCGGCGGGGGGACCTCCACGCCAGGCGAACGGTCCTGAAGAAGATCGAGAACACCCGGGTGGTCACGAAGCTCTTCGACGACGTCGCCCCGCGATATGCGAATCGTCCCGGCGGGTATCTCCGCATCACGAGGATCGGTCCCCGTCGCGGTGACGGAGCCGAGATGGCCAAGGTCGAACTCGTCTGAGGATGGACGACCTGAGCATGAACGACGGAGGGCCGACCGCCTGGTTGGCCCTCTGCGCGTAGAGGGTCCCTTCCCGGGGCGTTGGCCGTACGCTGAGGCGTATGTCAGGCCCGATCGATCTGGAGGCGCTTGTGCTCGGCCACGAGAGCAGCGATGACCTGTCCTCGCTCGTCGAGGCAATCGAGGTCCTCGAGGTCGCACGGCCGATGTGGAAGCGCACCGAGTTCGCACCCGGCCATTTCACTGCGTCCGGCTTCGTTGCCTCGCCTGATGCGTCCGCGCTGATGCTGATCCACCATGGGCGGCTCGGCCGCTGGCTCCAACCGGGCGGGCACATCGAAAGCGAGGACGCCACACTCGATGAGGCTGCTCGACGTGAGATCGCCGAGGAAACGGGGATCGTGTCGGTGGAGCGGCTGGGTGAGGGCCTGGTTCGCATCGATGTCCACTCGATCCCGCCCAGTGCCGATGAGCCCTCGCACGTGCATGTCGACCTCGCCGTCGGGTATCGCGCCACCAGCTGGCACATCGGCCCCGTCGAGGGCGTCGTCGATGCCCGATGGGTGCCCTTCGATGCACTCGCGGAGTTCCAGACGGACGACTCCGTCCGCCGTGGTGCACACGCGCTCCGTCGCCTTCTGCTCGACGTGTCCGGCATGGGGTAGGAACCTTCGGGCCATCGTCGGGTATCCTGCGGAATCTTCGAACGAGGGGTGTCATCTGGGCGTCGTCTTCAGTCGCCTCCTGCAGGCCATCAAGCTCGAGCGCGACGCATTCGTATGGATGGACTTCAACGACCGGGCCACAGGGGATGCCGCCATCCTCGTCGCAGGCACCCAGATCCTCCTCGCACTCGGGACAGGGGCGAGCATCATCGACCTGCTCAACCCGTTCACGCTCGTGCCGGTCATCGTCTCTGGGTTGTTCTTCTGGCTCATCTACTCGGGTGCCACCTACGCCATCGCCAGGTTCGTCTTCGATGCCCACGGTGGGTACCCGTTCTACCTGAGGGTCACAGGTTTCGCGTATCCGACACTGCTCGTCCTCATCTTCGCCGACCTGGTCTTCGACAACTTCGCCCTCATCCTCATCGTCGGAGCGGCACTCTTCGTGGTCATCGTGGCCACGGGCATCACCTACATCTCGGACCTGAGCCGTGAGAAGGCGTTCGGGGCCGCCATCGGGGGCTACGTCGCCGTGACCATCATCCAGACCATCGCTTCGGGTCTGAGGATCTTCTAGTGTCCGTCGCCCGTTTCGTCCCCAGAGCGGGCCGGTAGGGGTGCCGACGTATCGTCTCGACCTCGCGTACGACGGTTCGGGGTTCCACGGAT
>CAZYGP010000323.1:0-235 GCA_964647265.1 uncultured Acidimicrobiaceae bacterium
CGGGTGTCGGGATGGTTGAACGGCACGACGACCGAGCCTACGGCCACGGCGGCATCGACCACCACAGGGAGCTCGAACCGTTCTGCGACCAGGACGACGGATCCGTCCGTGACGGCGAGCAGCGATGCATCCCTTGGGTGGATCCGTGCAACCGCGGGACGCACGAGCGAAGCGATCGTCTCCGCGTGGCGGTTCCACACGCCGTCGTCGTAGAGAGCGGGCGCCAGATGGAGCG
>CAZYGP010000323.1:245-2258 GCA_964647265.1 uncultured Acidimicrobiaceae bacterium
GGGGATGAAACCGAGCTGCTGTGTGCCACTCCGGATCGGGATGAGCGTCCCGTCGGCGCCACCCTCGAAGGTGAGGTAGTCGAACGTGACCCCGAGGTATGCCGGCGCAACCGCCGCGACCTCTGAGGAGATGTCCCCCGGTTTTGCGGCTCCCAGCTCGACGCCCAGACGGTATGAGAGGTCGTCGAGGATGGCGTTGAGCGGCCTCGCCTGCCCGATGGGATGGATCGCCGGCCTCACCCTCTGGACGCGACCTTCGAAGTTGGTCACCGTGCCGTCGACCTCACCCCAGACGGCGCCGGGGAGGAGGACATCGGCGTGCTGGGACGAGTGGGTGACGAACGCGTCCACCGCGACCACGAACTCGGCCTGTTGGAGCGCCCGCTCCGCGAGGTCCGGGTCGGGACAATCGCTGACGGGATCGGCACCGACGAGGACGATCGCCTTGATCCCGCCCCTGACGACCGCGCCGAACATGTCCATCGTGGAGAGGCCGACGTCACCGGGAAGCGGTCCCCAGGCATCCTCGAGCGCGGCGACCGATGAACGATCCTCGGTGCTCACGCGGCCGGGGAGGAGTGTCGGTGAGAGACCCATGTCGAGCGCGCCGTAGACGTTGCCACGCCGCAGCAACGTGAGGAGGCGCGCTTCGGGCAGTGTGCGGGCGAACGCTGCGACGGCCTCTGCAAGGCGTGGATCCTCAGCCAGTGACGACCGCCCGACCAGGCCGACGACCGGGCCGACGTCGAGCGCGGACCTGACGCCGGCGAGGTCGCCGTCACCACCCACGAGCTTGCGAAGCGTGTCAGATCCGCTCCCCGCCCGATATCGGACGACGTGGGTCGCGATCGCGTCGAGCCCCGTGCCCGCCGGACTCGCCACGACGAGGGATGCGCCGTTGCGAACTGCCTTGCGCACTCGCAGGTACAGGACAGGGTGTGTCTCTTTGATATCGGGGCCCCAGAGGAGGATCGTCGATGCGCGATCGAGGTCCGACACCGTCGCTCGGGGCGTCACAGCTGCTGCGAGGTGGGGGTCGAGCCCATCGCCGAGCTGTGCGTCGACGTGCGGCGTCCCGATCACGGTCCGCGCGAACTTCGAGAGCGCGTACGACTCCTCGTTCGTGTTGTTCGCCCCCCCGATGATGCCGACCTCAGATGGCAGGAACGCCCCGAGCCGGGAAGCGACCATGTCGAGCGCATCCCCCCACGCGGTTTCGACGAACTCCCCCTCCCTACCGACCATCGGGACCGTGACGCGTCGCGGCGAGTGGATGGCCGAGAACGCGAACCGATCCTTGTCAGACAGCCAACCCTCGTTGAGCTCGTCGTTCTCGACGCCGTAGACGCGAATCACCCTGCCGCGGGAGGTGTGCACGTCGACCGTCGA
The DNA here is from genome assembly GCA_964647265.1 of uncultured Acidimicrobiaceae bacterium. GTDB lineage: Bacteria > Actinomycetota > Acidimicrobiia > Spongiisociales > UBA5794 > SZUA-442. Next base: position 1,635 of record CAZYGP010000323.1, read on the forward strand.
GTGGATCGTGTCGACGAGCGAGACCGACGGTGTGTGCTCGAGATCCCACGGACGGGCCTTGAACCGATAGTCGACCGATGTCAGGGCACCGACCGGGCAGAGCTGGACCGTGTTGCCCGAGAAGTAGGAGGCGAACGGCTCGCCGGGGAAGGTCTGGATCTGTACCCCGTTGCCGCGATCCTGGAAGACGAGGAGGGGATCCCCTGCGATGTCGTCGGCAACCCTCACGCAGCGATCGCACAGGACGCAGCGCTCACGGTCGAGGAGGACGACCTCCGACACGTGGATCGGCTTCTCGAAGGTGCGCTTGTCCTCGATGAACCTGCTCTCGCCCGGACCCCACCGCATCGTTTGGTCCTGGAGCGGGCACTCGCCTCCCTTGTCACAGATGGGACAGTCGAGAGGATGGTTGATGAGGAGGAACTCGAGGACTCCCTCCTGGGCCTTCGTGACGACGGAGGACTGCGTGTCGACGACCATGCCGTCGCTCACCGGCAGCGTGCAGCTCGCCATCAGCGCCCTCCCGCGGGGTCCCTCCACCTCAACGAGGCACATTCGGCACTTGCCGACGGGATCGAGCTTGTCGTGGTGGCAGAAGCGAGGGATGATCTCGCCGACCTTCTC
>CAZYGP010000324.1:0-2255 GCA_964647265.1 uncultured Acidimicrobiaceae bacterium
CGACGACATCGACAACTTCCAGAACCGACGCATCCGATCGGTCGGCGAGCTGATCCAGAACCAGATCCGTGTCGGCCTCACGAGGCTCGAGAGGGTCGTCCGCGAGCGTATGACGACGCAGGATCCCGAGGCGATCACACCCCAGACACTGATCAACATCCGCCCCGTCGTGGCTTCCATCAAGGAGTTCTTCGGCACATCGCAGTTGAGCCAGTTCATGGATCAGCCGAACCCCCTCGCGTCGATCACGCACCGCCGGCGGCTGTCCGCCCTCGGTCCCGGAGGACTGTCGCGTGAGCGTGCCGGCTTCGAGGTCCGCGACGTCCATCCATCGCACTACGGCAGGATGTGTCCGATCGAGACGCCGGAAGGTCCCAACATCGGCCTCATCGGATCCCTCGCCTCATACGCGAGGGTCAACCGGTTCGGATTCATCGAATCCCCGTATCGACGCGTCGAGAACGGCAAGGTCACGGCGAAGGTCGACTACCTGACGGCATCCGAGGAAGAGGGCCACGTCATCGCCCAGGCGAACGCCCCCCTCAACCCGGACGGATCCTTCACCAACGAACGGGTCCTCGTCCGGCTGACGGGCGGCGAGGTCGACACCGTCAAGGCCGAACTCGTCGACTACATGGACGTGTCGCCGAAGCAGGTCGTCTCCGTCGCGACGGCGTTGATCCCGTTCCTCGAACACGACGATGCGAACCGCGCGCTGATGGGCTCGAACATGCAGCGCCAGGCCGTCCCGCTCATCACCTCCGATGCCCCACTCGTGGGTACGGGAATGGAGGAGCGTGCGGCGAAGGACTCCGGCGAGGTGATCGTTTCTCCGATCGATGGCGAGGTCGTGCTGGTCTCCGGTGATGAGATCGTCGTCAAGGAAGCGGGTGCGAACAAGAAGCACACCTTCCTCCTGAAGAAGTTCGAGCGCTCGAACCAGGGAACGTGCATCAACCAGAAGCCGATCGTCGCCGAGGGCGACAAGGTGATGAAGGGTGATGCGCTCGCCGATGGAGCCTCGACGGATCAGGGTGAACTCGCCCTCGGGCGCAACCTCATGGTCGCATTCATGCCATGGGAGGGTCACAACTTCGAGGACGCGATCATCATTTCGGAGCGCCTCGTCAAGGAGGACATCCTCACCTCGATCCACATCGAGGAGCACGAGATCGAAGCTCGCGACACCAAGCTCGGGGCAGAGGAGATCACGCGCGACATCCCGAACGTGGCGGAGGAGGTCCTCATGGACCTCGACGATCGAGGCATCATCCGCATCGGTGCTGACGTCGGGCCAGGCGACTACCTCGTCGGCAAGGTGACACCGAAGGGCGAGACCGAGCTCACCCCGGAGGAACGGCTCCTGCGTGCGATCTTCGGCGAGAAGGCACGGGAGGTCCGTGACGTATCGCTCAAGGTTCCCCACGGCGAGTCCGGCAAGGCGATAGCGGTCAAGGAGTTCAGCCGTGAGGACGGGTACGACCTTCCTCCCGGCATGAACGAACTCGTTCGGGTCTACGTCGCCAAGCAGCGCAAGATCTCTGAAGGTGACAAACTCGCGGGCCGGCACGGGAACAAGGGCGTCATCGCCAAGATCCTCCCCGAGGAGGACATGCCGTTCTTCGAGGACGGCACGGCTGTCGACATCATCCTGTCGCCGCTCGGTGTCCCGTCCCGTATGAACCTGGGACAGGTCCTCGAGACGCACCTCGGGTGGGCTGCTGCCACGGGATGGGAGTCGTTCGACGACCTGGAGAGCCCGGCGTCGGGTGGCGCAGAGCCGTGGACGAAGGTCGCGACGCCGGTCTTCGATGGAGCGAACGAACGCGAGGTCCTCAAGTTGCTCGAGACCTCCCGCGTGAACCGCGACGGTATCCAGCTGATCAATCCCGAGGGCAAGGGCACGCTGTTCGACGGGCGCAACGGAGAACCGTTCGACTCGCCGATCACGGTGGGGTACATGTACATCCTCAAGCTCGTGCACCTCGTGGATCACAAGATCCACGCCAGGTCGACGGGCCCGTACTCGATGATCACCCAGCAGCCGCTCGGCGGCAAGGCGCAGTTCGGGGGTCAGAGGTTCGGTGAGATGGAGGTCTGGGCGCTCGAGGCCTATGGAGCGGCATACGCACTCCAGGAACTGCTGACCATCAAGTCGGACGACGTGCGCGGGCGGGTGAAGGTCTACGAGGCGATCGTCAAGGGCGAGAACATCCCTGAACCCGGCATCCCCGAGTCCTTCAAGGTCCTCGTCA
>CAZYGP010000325.1:0-1771 GCA_964647265.1 uncultured Acidimicrobiaceae bacterium
GGCCGTGCTGCCGCGCTGGATCCGCGTTCGCGAAGCCGTCGACTTCGTCGAAGGCATCCACCCGCGCTTCAGCCGCGCACGCTGTCAGGCACTGCTGTCCAAGACCAAGCTCAAGCCCGAGATGAAGGTCAAGCAGATGTCCAAGGGCATGATCGTGCAGCTGCACCTGGCGCTGGTGATGGCGATCGACGCCCGGCTGCTGGTGCTGGACGAACCAACCCTGGGCCTGGACATCCTTTACCGCAAGCAGTTCTACCAGAATCTGCTGGAAGACTATTTCGACGAAGAGAAGACGATCATCATCACCACGCACCAGGTCGAGGAGATCGAACACATCCTCACCGACCTGCTGTTCATCCGCGACGGCAAGATCATCCTGGACGCCAGCATGGACGCGGTGGCCGACCGCTTCTTCGAGGTCATGGTTCCGGCCGAACGCGCCGAGCAGGCGCGCGCCTTCAAGCCGCTCGACGAGCGCCAGGTATTCGGCAAGTCGGTGATGCTGTTCGACGGCGTTCCGCGCGGCGAGCTGGCTGCCTTGGGCGAAATGCGCACGCCCAGCGTGTCCGACCTGTTTGTGGCCACCATGAAGGGAGCCTACGCATGAACAGCATCAAGTGGCTGCTGAAACGCGAGTTCTGGGAGAACAAGGGCGGCTTCTTCTGGGCGCCGATCATCGCCGGAGGCATCTTCGCCCTGCTCAACATCATGGCGATGGCGGCGTCCAGCGCAGCGGCCGACCGCAATCACATCAAGATCGGCATGGTGAAGCTGGACGGGGTGATCAAGAACATGTCCCCGGACGCGATGAACGCGCTCGCCGCCGGCATCGACCTGACCTTGCTGATCATCACCTGGATGGTCTCCCTGGTCACCGCCGTGGTGGTCTTCTTCTACAGCCTCGGCGCGCTATACGACGACCGCCGCGATCGCAGCGTCCTGTTCTGGAAATCGCTGCCGCTCAGCGATCGCGACACGGTGCTGAGCAAGGTGCTGAGCGCGACCCTGGTGGCTCCCGCGATCGGCATGGTCGCGGGCATGGCCACCGCCGTGATCACCCTGCTGATGATCGGCGTGTTCTTTGCCTTCCATGGGCAGAACTTCTTCGGCATCCTGTTTGGCACCGCCAGTCCGCTTAGCATGCTGCTGCTGGCCTTCGCCACCCTGCCGGTGGCGGCGCTCTGGGCCCTGCCGACCGTGGGCTGGCTGATGCTCTGTTCCGCCTGGGCGCGAAGCAAGCCGTTCCTGTGGGCAGTCGGCGTGCCGATCGGCGCCGGTATCGTGGTCAGCTGGTTCGACCTGATGCAGAAGATCGAAGTGCCGAACATCTGGTTCTGGCAGAACGTGGTGGGCCGTGCGCTGCTCAGCGTGGTGCCCGGCACCTGGTTCAGCGGTAGCCTGTCCGAGATCGAGCGCATCGAGTCACCCGCCGAGCTGGCCGAACTGGTCAATCTCGGCACCGTCTACGGGTCGCTGGGCAGCGTCAACGTCTGGGTTGGCGCCGCGATCGGACTCGGCATGCTGTTCCTGGCCACCCGCCTGCGCCGTTGGCGTGACGAGGGCTGAGCCCTACCCTTCCTACCTGGAGTTGCAACGATGATTTCCACTCGAATGCTTCCGCTTCTGGCCTTGCTGCCGGGGCTTGCCGCGGCCCAGGACTGCCGCCACAGCGCGCCGCGCTCGCTTGACCTCGACCTCGATGGCATCAGCTCGGTGCGCTTCGAGATCGGCGGCCATACACAGCCGGCGCTTAGTCGGTATCGTTGTGTCC
>CAZYGP010000325.1:1781-2253 GCA_964647265.1 uncultured Acidimicrobiaceae bacterium
TACCCTGCGCATCGAAGCCGGCTCCGGTCCGGCCAGGCTGGCCGGGCGCGCCTGCAGTTCGGACGCTGCACGACTCGACGAAATCGTCGTGGTTCAGAGCCGGATCGGCAGCGAGCTGCGCGTCGAGCTGAAATCCGAAGCCCGCTCGGGCGGCGGCATGTTCTTCGGCCGCAGCTACGCCTATCTCGATCTCGACGCGACCCTGCCCGCGACCCTGCCGGTGTCGCTTGAACTTGGCAGCGGCGATCTCGACGTGCGTGGAGTCGAAGCCGTCGAAGCGCGGGTCGGTTCGGGCGATCTCGATCTGCGCGACGCTGCGTCCGTGCGCCTGACCGTCGGCTCGGGCGATGCCGAGGTGCGCAACGTCAGCGGCACGATCGAAGTCGAAGTCGGGTCCGGTGACGCCGAGCTGGAGTCGATCGGAAGCCTGCACGTACTGCGGGTCGGCTCGGGTGACCTCGAAGTCAAGGAC
>CAZYGP010000326.1:0-2251 GCA_964647265.1 uncultured Acidimicrobiaceae bacterium
GTCGCTCGAGGCGAAGGCGACGGAGTTCGACGACGTGCTCAAGTCGGGACGAACCCACCTCATGGATGCGACCCCCGTCAGGCTCGGTCAGGAGTTCGGCGGATACGCGATGCAGGTGCGCAACGGTGCCGAGCGCGTCCGCAGGGTGCTTCCCGAGCTCCTCGAGCTCGCGCTCGGTGGTACGGCCGTGGGAACGGGCATCAACGCACCGGATGGCTTTGCACGCGACACGATTGCCGAGATGGCGAACCGATCGGGGTATGCCTTCGTGGAGGCGCCAAACCATTTCGAGGCGCAGGCTGGCAAGGATGCGACCGTGAGCGCCTCTGGTGCGCTGAAGACCGTTGCGGTGTCGCTGTTCAAGATCGCCAACGACCTGCGATGGCTGTCGAGCGGTCCCCGCACCGGCATCGCGGAGATCTCGCTCCCATCGCTCCAGCCAGGGAGTTCGATCATGCCCGGAAAGGTGAACCCGGTCATCTCGGAGATGATGATGCAGGTCGCATCGCAGGTCATCGGGAACGACACCGCGATCACGTGGGGTGGCGCGAACGGGAACTTCGAGCTCAACGTCATGATGCCGCTCATCGCCCACAACCTCCTCGAGTCGATCGACCTGCTCGCAGCGGGTTCAGTGGTGATGCGCGAAAAGATGGTCGACGGGATAACGGCCGATCCCGAACGCGCCAGATGGCTCCTCGAGCAGAATGTGATCATCATCACCGCGCTCGTCCCGATCATCGGCTATGACCGGTCTGCGGAGGTCGCGAAGAAGGCCTTCACGGAGGGAAGGGGAGTGCGTGAGGTGGCACTCGAACTCGGCGTACTCCCGGAGGATGAACTCAACGCCGCCCTCGATCTCCGACCCATGACCGAGGGTGGCGTCGCAGGCTGACAGCACCGATGCGGCTTGGCTGGGTGGCCACGGGCCGCCACGGAGCACGAAACCGAGAGGAGCACCATGGGTGATCGGCGGGACCTCACGGAGGGTTTGCTCTTCATCGACCAGTACCAGCTGACGATGGCCCAGCTCTACTGGAAGAACGGGCTGGCCGAACGGCCGGGCCAGTTCGACTACTTCTTTCGTTCGTACCCCGACTACGGGGAGCATCAGGCGGGGTACGCGATCACCGCGGGGCTCGGGTGGCTCCTCGATCGGCTCGACCGTGGGTGGTTCCGTCCCGCCGACCGTGATGTGTTGGCTTCCCAAACGAACCCGATGGGGAGGCCGCGATTCGATGTCGGCTTCCTCGACTTCCTGTGTGACCACGACGGCTTTGCCTCGCTGCGTATCCGTGCCGTGGCCGAGGGCAGGGTCGTGCATGCGAACGAGCCGATCGCCGTCGTCGAGGGTCCCCTTGCCGTCGCCCAGATCCTCGAGACCTCACTCCTCAACCACCTGAACCACCAGACCCTGATCGCGACGAAGGCATCGCGCGTCGTCGAGCAGGCACGCGGAGGGCGCGTCCTCGAGTTCGGCATGCGTCGCGGGCCGGGGACGGGCGCGAACTCTGCCACGAGGGCCTCCCTGATCGGTGGTGCCGACGGAAGCTCGAACGTGGGAGTGTCGCACCTGTTGGGCGTGGATCCCCGTGGGACCCATGGCCACTCCATGGTGCAGCTGTACATGGCACTCGGCGAGGGCGAGATCGGGGCGTTCCGTGCCTTTGCAGCTCTGTATCCCGACGAGTGCGTCCTGCTGGTTGACACGATCGACACGCTCGAGAGCGGGATACCGAACGCCATCACGGTGTTCGAGGAACTTCGGGCACAGGGCCACGAGCCCCTCGGCATCAGGCTGGACTCCGGCGACCTCGCGTACCTTGCGGTCCGGGCGGGCGCCATGCTCGATGCGGCCGGTTTCCCTGACGCCGCCATCGTTCTGTCGTCTGACCTCGACGAGCTCGCCATGTGGCAGATTCGGGAGCAGATCGTCGAGGAGGCACCCAGCTACGGGCTGACCGCCGACTCCGTCTTCCGCCGGCTCATGTACGGGGTGGGGACGCGGCTCGTGTCCTCACATGGGCATCCCGCGCTCGGCGGCGTGTACAAGCTCGTCGCGATCGAGGCGGAGGGAACCTCGGTGCCTGCGATCAAGGTTTCCGAAACCCCCGAGAAGGTGCCCATTCCCGGCAGGAAGCACCTGTGGCGCATCTACGACGAGCGCGGGCTCGCAACCGCGGACGTGATTTCGGCGGCGGACGAGATCGTTGCGCCCGGGGACGAGATCACCATCCATCATCCACATCGT
>CAZYGP010000327.1:0-597 GCA_964647265.1 uncultured Acidimicrobiaceae bacterium
TTGGCGACCAGCACGTAGTTCTCCTTGATGACCTGTTCCGTGTTCTCCGATCCGAGCTCGGCCGGTTCGAGCATGATCATGCCCATCATGTGGACGTCGGGATCCGCGGTGGTGGCTATGCGGAGGCCCGGTCGGAAATCCTCCACATGCTCGGCCGGGTTGTCGGCCTTGACCGCGATGGTGCACTCGTCGACCCGGGCCATGGGTCGCGCAAGCGGTGTAAAGCCCCTCTCCCTAATCAGCATGGAGGCGTCATAAGGATTGGCATAGATCAGGTCGATGCGGTCTTTCAGGATATCCTGCCGCTGTTCCGAAAAGCCGTTGTAGAGTTCGAGATGGAAGTGCTCCCCCGTCTGGCGCTGCAGCCAGGTATTGAACACGAACCATCCGGCGATCTTGTCCGGCATGAAGTCGGGGCTCACGGAAATCACGTAGGTCATGGCGTCGCTCCCGCGGATCGTTCCTCGTCGAGAAGAGACTGATACAGTGCGGTGCATTCGTCGACCTTGCGCCGCGCCGGTTTGCGTCGGACCGATGAATAGCCGACCACCTTGCCGTCGCGCACGTTGGCGATGACCGTGGCATAGACCCAGTAGA
>CAZYGP010000327.1:607-2242 GCA_964647265.1 uncultured Acidimicrobiaceae bacterium
CGCAGATTCTTCACATATCCGTGCCAGGTCGGTTCGTTTTCAAGGGTATCCCACAGTCCCTTGAATGCTACCCGGGGCATGTCGGGATGACGAAGGATGTAGTGGGGCGCGCCGATCAGTTCCGCCTCGGTGTATCCGGACATGATCACGAAGGCTTCGTTGACATGGGTGATGATTCCCTCAGGGTCGGTTCGCGAGACGATCAGTCGCCCATCGGGGAAGGGGGTCTCCACCTCGGTCACCAGCACCTTGCGGCCGCTGCCGTCGAAGTACCGGAGGCGCGCCTCGCGGTACTCGCCGACCGGCAGGTCCGCGGGCGTCATGTCCGGTAGTGGGCAGGAGCGCTCCGGTTCATGCTCCCGGGTGTTACCACCCGGGCCCTTGTCGCCTTTCTTTCCGAATCCGAAGAGTCCCATGATTACACCAGCTTCACGATCGCCTCGGCGGCGCGTTTGACATCGAGAAATATCAGTCCGAGCTTGGCCCGGTCCGAGGTAAGCACCGTGACCACCGCCTCGTCGCCGGCGTGAGTCATCAGTATGTAGCCGTTTTCCCCCTTTACGAGTACCTGCTCGAGGTCGCCCTTGGCAAGTTCCCGGGATGAACGCTGGCCGAGCGACAGCATCGCCGCACTCATGGCCGCGACTCGGTCCTCATCCATGGACTGCGGCAGCAGGGAGGCCATCATCAGACCGTCGGTGGAGACCACCGCGGATGCCTCGATATCCGCGGACGACCCGTTCAGGTCGCTGAGGATGGAGAGCAGCATGTCGGATCGCATATCTTGTTCCTGAAATTGTCAGTGTTTCTCGGTATCAGCCAGGTTGCTGAACAGTTCACGGCTCATGCCGGTGACCTTCAGAAAGCGGCTGAGCTCGTTGGCCATCGAGGTCGCGTGATACGACTCCTGCATGATCATCAGGGAAAAACCGAGCACGGCATTGACCGACTGCGCGGCGTCGCTCAGCTCGTCCCTGTCCTCGCACACCCGGGCGAGTACCGGTATCAGGGAGTCCGTTATCAGGGTCATTGCACCGGCCATGAATTCCAGCGGCAGGCGCACGTTGACATGGGCCTCTCCCACCGAGTACATCGCGGCCGCGAACTCGGTGTCGTAACTCCCTGAGAAGATGCTGCCGAGCCATGCGCGATGGGTCTGCTTCAGCGTTTCGACGCGCCCCTCGAGATACAGCGCCGCCGGTTCGATGGCCAGCAGCCGCGCATAGAACGATTCGGTGACTTCGTCCAGAAACGGTTCCACACGCAGTGCCAGGTCGGCGAGTCGTTCGGCGCGCGCCTGATCGAGGCCACTGAACGCCCGAGCCAGTTCGGCTGTTTTCCGCAGGTCGACTGGGTACATGATCGAATTCCTGTCACTCGTCGGGTTGGGGTGAGGTCACGTGGCCGCGGCCGTGCCGATACCGTAGCGACGGGTAAGCATCCACACCAGGCGCACGAACGCCTCCTGGTTGAACCTGGGCACGCCCTGAATGACCAGAGAGAACCGGGTGGTGCCGATATAAAGCGGCCAGAATCCGATCTCGCTGCCGCCGGATGCGTCTACCAGCGCCAGGGCGGCGGTCTCGAAGCCGAGGTTTTCCTTGAGAACCGGACGCCGCCGTTCATAGACTTCGC
>CAZYGP010000328.1:0-2241 GCA_964647265.1 uncultured Acidimicrobiaceae bacterium
CAGGCAGTTTCCAAATATTTGGAAACTGCCTGTTGATGCCAGAAAGGCTTCTACAAAGTAAAGTGGATGCGGCAAGCATTTTTTCTTGAAAATTTGAAGCTATGGTGTGGTAGGATGTGAAAATATCTGAGGACTTACAACCGTCGAGGGACTATGGCCACAAAATTCCTGAATCGAGGATTCTTTCAGCGCATTTTCGGCCTTCCGGCCACTCCCAAACCGATCGACCCGCAATGCTGGGCCTTCAGCGACGGCAAAATCATGATCGACCTGAAGCGCGCAATGGAGTTGAAGAAGCCAGGCGGTGCTCTGAGACTGGAGGGCGACGGATTGCCCATGCGCGTGTTGGTCATCCGTGGTGATGACGGAAAGTTTCATGCCTTTCACAATCGATGCACCCATATCGGCCATCGCCGGCTTGATCCGGTCCCAGGCACAGGAACAGTCCAGTGCTGTAGCGTAAGCAAGTCGACCTATACCTATGACGGCAAGAAGATCTTCGGACCGCCTACCGGCGCAATCAGAACCTTCAAGGTCGAAGCGGATGGTGGTCGTCTGATCGTATTCTTGGAGTAGTGCCTTCACACGTATAAGAATTGATCGCAAACTGGTTTGGTTCAATATTTTTCCGAAATTAGCGCATTGGGAACCAAGTCCTAATCCTCTCCAAGCAGAATGTTATTTCCTTCCAGCACCTTGGAGATTTAATGAACAGCCGCGACCGATTTTGTGAAACCATGCGCTACGGATCTCCCGACCGGGTGCCGTATTTCGAGGAAGGCATCCGCGACGACGTCTTGAGGGTCTGGCGCCACCAGGGCCTCAAGCGCAAGTCCGAATTTGAAGTGCTGTTCCGACACGACCGCCGGGAGGAGGTTTATCCCGATCTTGAGCCACTGCCTCGCCTCAAGCAGTGGCCTTACTCACGCGAGGACTTCAACCGAATGCGACGGAGGCTCAACCCCGAAGATCTACGCCGGCTTCCGCGGAAGTGGCCGAGCCGAGCGCCAGACCTGATCCGCCGGGAGCACGCGGTGATGTTGCATGTACATCGAGGGCTCTTTCTCTCAATGGGGGTGGAGGGGTGGAGCCGCTTTACTGAAGTGATCGAGCTTCTCGTGCGAGACCCGCTTATAGTGCACGATAGCCTGATGATCCAGGGGGAGTTTGCCGCCCGTCTGGCTGACCGGGTGCTTCGCGATGTCCGGGTCGACGCCGCCTTATTTTCAGAGCCGATTGCCGAAAAGCGCGGCCCCCTGATCTCCCCGAAGATGTACCGCGAGATTGTTCTCCCCAGCTACGACCCGCTGTTAAGCGTCCTAAAACGCCACGGGGTTGAGGTTATTGGTTTCGTTTCCTGGGCCAACCCTCGCCTCCTGATTCCGGCCATTCTTGATCGGGGTTTCAACTGCTTGTGGGCCTATGAGGCCGAGTCCGAGGCTATGGATTACCGGGATCTGCGTCGGGAGTTCGGCCGGGATTTACGGCTGATCGGGGGAATCGATCTGGATGCCCTCCGACAGGGAAAAGAGGCCATTCGGCGCGAGGTCGCGGAGAAGGTGCCGCCGCTGCTGGCCGAGGGCGGCTACATCCCCATGCTCGACGGCCGCGTGCGCGTCGATATACCATTTGATAATTATGTCTTTTATAAACGCCTGCTGGAAAACATGATCGGGATTAGTAGGTAAACTGTTGGAGAGGAAACTCGTGATGGAAGTGAGCCCAAAATTGACTCCACTCCATCTAAACCGAGCGCTGCGGATATAGCCGGCGTCCAGGCCCTTGTCGCCGAAATTATCAGACGCCGGCCAATGTAGGTAGAGAATGAAACCCAAAGCAAATCCTATGAGAACCCACGTCGAATTAACATCGACCGAATTCCCAGCCTATCCCGGCGAGGACAAAGAGATCAACCCTGGAATCTTCGGAAAACGGCTGGCCGAATTTTTGGCTGAAAGTCTTCCCCACCAGGGTTTCAAGGTCCTGGGTATAGGTGCTGAGGATTGGGGCTGGATGGTCGAAATTGAGAACCAGGGGTTTCCGCTCTGGATAGGCTGCGCCAACTACGATGGGACTGAAAACGAGTTTCAATGCTTCATCGAGCCGTCAAAGCCCTTCGTGCGCAAATGGTTCTCGAAGATTGAGACGGGCCCAATAGTCGAAAAACTTGCTACGGCCCTTGAGGCGGTGCTCCTTCAAAGCGGTAAGGTTTCCAAACTGCGCTGGCTTTCGGACGATGAG
>CAZYGP010000329.1:0-2229 GCA_964647265.1 uncultured Acidimicrobiaceae bacterium
GCAGCCACGTCCAAGCCGATCAGCGCGAAACTCTCGGCGGACGCACGATCGGTCACCGAGGTTGCATCCGCGGTGATGGCCGCCGGTGCGGACTGGGTCGTGATGGGGAACACGATCATGGGCGCCGCCATCGACGTCGGCTCCCGACGGCCCATCACGAGCGGACTGATAGCGGGCTACTCGGGAGCTCCCATCCGACCCGTGATGATGCGGTGCGTGCTCGAGCTCAAGCGCGACCTCCCCGACGTGCCGGTGGTCGCGTGCGGGGGGGTGTCGCACGCCGACCACGTCGTCGAGTACATCCTCGCCGGTGCCGATGCCGTCGGTGTGGGATCCGCCCACTTCGCACGCCCGAGGGTTGCTCGCCGGATCCTGGGCGGCCTGCGACGATACATGAAGCGGAACGGAATCGACGACCTCTCCCAGTTGCGAGGGGCGTACCTGCCATGGGACTAGGCGTGTGGACATGACCACAGGACACAACCGCATCATCGTCGCGCTCGATGTCCGTTCGGCCGAGGAGGCGGTCGACCTTGCCATGTCCCTCGAGCCGCACGTGGGTGCCTTCAAGGTCGGTCTCGGCCTCCTCCACGGGCCAGGGCCCGCGACGATCGATGCCCTCGTCAGGTTGGGAAAGCCCGTGTTCGCCGATGCGAAGCTCCATGACATCCCCTCCCAGGTCGAGGCCGCTGCGTACAGGCTCGGCACCCACGGCGCCCGTTGGGTCACGGCCCACGTGTCGGGTGGGGCGGACATGCTCGAGGCGGCGGTGCGGGGACTCGCATCCGGTGGCGGTGCGGCCGAGACGGGGGTCCTCGGCGTCTCCGTTCTGACGTCCCTGTCCGCTGTCGACCTCGAGCGGCTCGGAATCCAGCGGACACCCGGGCAGCTCGTCGGCAAAATGGCGAAGGTCGCGCAGTCGGTCGGGTGTGAGGGGCTCGTCTGTTCACCCCAGGAGTTGCACGTCGTCGGGCAGGCTGCCCCGGGCCTCGTGCGAGTGACCCCCGGCATAAGGACCGAGTCCACTGATGACGACCAGACCAGGGTGGCGACTCCCGCCGACGCGGTCAGGAGGGGCGCCGACTGGCTCGTCGTCGGGCGACCGATCACGGGGGCGAGCGATCCGGTGGCAGCCGCAGCGTCCATCGCACGCGCTGTGCGTGAGGCCGAAGAGGCACTCGGGTAGGATTCGATCGTCGAGGAGGACCGGTGCTACCGGAGATGACAGACGAGCAACGCGCTGCTGCCCTTGCCAGGGCGGGTGAGGCACGCCGAATACGGGCAGAGCTCAAGGAGCTGCTGAGTACGGGGAGCCTCAGCCTGGAAGATGTCCTCGTGCGTGCCGACGAGGATCCGCTCGTGGCTGGCACGAAGGTCCATGCCGTGATCCTCGCACTGCCGGGTATGGGCAAGATCTCCACGAAACGCCTGATGGAGGACATCGGTATCGCCGAGAACCGCACACTTCGCGGACTCGGCACGAATCAGCGAGCTGCCCTGCTTGACCGGTTCTCCTGATGGCCACCTGATCGTTGTTTCCGGACCGTCGGGTGCCGGAAAGTCGAGCGTCCTCGCCGCTGTCCTTGATCGAACGAACTCCGTCTTCTCGACGTCTGCGACGACCCGCCCTCCCCGCGCCAACGAGCAGGATGGGCGCGAGTACCACTTCATGGGAAGGGACGAGTTCGAACGACTCATCCGGGCGGGCGACGTCCTCGAGTGGGCGGAGTACGGCGGCCACCTCTACGGGACGCTCCGCAGCGAGGTCCTCCCACTCCTCGCCGGCGGTGCGAATGTCGTGCTCGACATCGAGAACGAGGGTGCGAAACAGATCCGGACCTCTTTTCCCACCGCGGTGATGATCTTCATCCGGCCTCCCAGTATCGACGAGCTCGAACGAAGGCTCAACGCACGGGGGGACACCTCGCCGAGCGACATCGCACGGCGTGTGTCGGTGGCGGTCACCCAGATCGAGGAGGCGCCCGGCCTCTACGACCACATCGTCCTCAACGATGACCTCGACACCGCAATCGGGCGGGTTCTCGATATACTCTCGTCGTTGTCCGCCGAACCCAGCCGGCTGGACCCCCCGCCAACCTGAGGAGTACGGCAATGATGCTCGAACCGCCGATCGGCCTCGCAGTCTCGAAGACCGGAACCCGTTTCGGCCTCGTCGTGCTCTCTGCACGGCGCGCTCGACAGATCAACGCCTACTTCAACGAACTCGGT
>CAZYGP010000330.1:0-2228 GCA_964647265.1 uncultured Acidimicrobiaceae bacterium
GAGACCCAGGCAGACGGCACCACCACGGGCTTCGACGCCGACTACTGCCGGGCGATCGCAGCCGCAGTGCTCGGTGACGCAACGAAGGTGGAGTTCCGGCCCCTCACGGCGGCGGAGCGATTCGAGGCGTTGAAGAACAACGAGGTCGACGTGTTGATCCGCAACACGACGTGGACCCAGAGCCGCGACACCGACATCGGTATCCAGTTCACGGCCACCACGTACTACGACGGTCAGCAGATGATGGGCGACCCCACCCGACTCCCCGGTCTGACTCCCGGTAGCGGGTTCGAGGCAATCGACGGCGCCACGGTCTGCACGAACGCTGGCACGACGACGGAGAAGAACATCACTGAGGGTGCTGCAGTCGCAGGCGTGGCCATCACGCTGGAGACGGTTGAGACCTTCCCGGAGGCCATGGAGAAGTTCAAGGCTGGTACGTGTGACATCGTGACGACGGACGGTTCGGGTCTGTACGGCAACCGGGCGGCGGAAGCGGCTGCGGGCACGGCTGGCGCCGATGCCTGGGTCATCTTCCCCGAGGCCCCGATCTCGAAGGAGCCCCTCGGCCCGGCAACCCGTCAGGGTGATGACCAGTGGTTCGACATCATCCAGTGGACCGTGTTCGCGACCTTCATTGCAGACGAGCTCGGCGTGACCGCCGCGACCGCTGACTCGATGATGAACGACACGCCTGAGCTGACACGCCTCTTCGGTGGCGAAGAGGAGTACCAGACGTCCATGGGTCTGGCGCCCGATGCGTTCCTGAACGCCATCAAGGCGGTAGGCAACTACGGTGAGATCTTCGAGCGGAACCTCACGGGTCCGCTCGGGCTCCAGCGCACGGGTAGCTACAACATGCAATGGTTCGACGGTGGCCTGATCTACGCACCGCCAGCTCGCTGATCCAAGCGAGGAATCGACAGGAAGGGGCCGCCTTCGGGCGGCCCCTTCCTCGTCACGACGACAGCCGCTCGTCGGGCCCGACTTTCCCTGCAGAGCACGGCCTCTTCCGGCTAGGGTGCCGGAACGCGATCATCGTCATCGGACCCCGATCGTGATGGAAGGCACATGACCGTACAGGTACGCGAACAGCACAGGACGCCGCTCTGGCGGAATGCCACGGTGCTCAAGTGGGCAGCGCAGATCATCGTGTTGCTCGGTGTGGTTGCCCTGTTCGCGACCCTCGCCTCCCAGGCCGCGGCCAACTTCGACAAATCGAACATCACGTTCGGGTGGCGATGGCTATCTGATCCGACAGGTGTCCAGGTCAGGGAAGGCATCGACACGCTCCCTGACAGCGGCGCCCGGGCCTTGCTCGTCGGCATCGTCAACACGCTACGGGTCGCGATCTCCGGAATCATCGTCGCAACGATCCTCGGGACGATCATCGGCATTGCGAGGCTCTCGAGCAACTGGATCGTGAACAAGATCGCGACGACGTACATCGAGGCGATTCGAAACGTTCCCCTCCTCGTCCAGATCTTCTTCTGGTCCGCCCTGGCGATCGGGCTTCCGGGGCTCACTGCCGAGGATGTCGGTGAGTACTGGTTCAAGTCGTCGAACAGGGGCTTCGCCTTCGCCTGGGTCTTCCCGGACGGTGGCTTCTGGCCGTGGCTGATCTTCGTCATCGTCGGGTACCTGGTGGGGCGTCGCGTCGCAACCATGCGAAAGCGCTATCAGGAGGACACCGGTCAACCGGGTCACAGCGGCCGCTACATGGCGCTCGTCATCGTCGCCTTCGCTGTCGTCGGCTGGTTCGCATGGCCGATCTTCGGCTTCCTCGAACCGGTCTTCGATGCCCTCGACCGGGTCGTCTCCAGCCTGCCTGCGATCCTCGTGCCGATCGTCGTCGCGGCCGCTGCGGTGGTCATCGCTGCCCTCTGGATACGCAACTTCTTCGACTCGCGCCGAACTCCGGCAGGCTTCGGCAAGATGACGGACGACGATTGGTTCAGGGTCATCTTCGTAGGGTTCTCCGGCATCGCGATCGCCGCACTCGCCTTCATCATCGGCGGATACGAGGTCGCGACCGTTCGTGGCGATGTGCTCTCGGTCGCCCAGCTCATCGTCGACGCCCTCGGGAACCTCATGGGCTGGGCGGCGGACAAGTTCAACACGGACAACTACAACACGGTGGTCGAGGGTGTCCGTTCGGGTGGCCCACTCGTGTTCGAGAAGGCCGAGGTGATTCTGAGGGGCGGTGCGGCGATTCCGCAGTATGGGGA
>CAZYGP010000331.1:0-2225 GCA_964647265.1 uncultured Acidimicrobiaceae bacterium
GTCCTCGCGTTCGTGAGGTGGGTCTCCGGTTTGATGGTCCCCGACAGCACCTTCATCAGGGAGATCTGGCCGACGTACGGATCGGCGAGCGTCTTGAACACGAAGGCGAGCGGATCGCCGTTGGGGTCCTTCCGGATCTCGACGAGCTCGTCACCTGCCATGACCGTGGTGAGCGGCCGATCCTGGGGTGAGGGACCGAGCTCGACGATGAAGTCTGCGAGCCGATCGACAGCGATCGGTCCGATCGCGGAGCCGCACACGACCGGGAACACCTTTGCTGCAGCGACACCGATCGCCATGGTGTGCTCGAGTTCGTCAACGGTGGGGATCTCACCCTCGAGATATCGCTCGAGCAGCCCGTCGTCCCCGACGACGATGCCCTCGACGAGGTTGTCGTGGACCTCATGCTCGCGCTCGGCGATCTCCTCCGGCATGTCGACGATCTCGGCCTTCCCCGTGTCGTAGATGTATGCCCTGTCCCGGAACAGATCTGCAACCCCGTGGAACGCCTGCTCTGATCCGATGGGGAGCTCGATCGGTGCCACACCCGCTCCGAAGCGGTCCCTGAGATCGCGTAGCGTGTTGTCGAATGAGGCACGTTCCTTGTCGAGCTTGTTGATGAACACCATCCTCGGTACACCGAGCTTCTCCGCGATCCGCCACGCGTACACGGTCTGCACCTCGACACCCTCGACGGCGCTGACGACGAACACGGCGAGGTCGGCGACGCGGAGGGCAGCATGGAGGTCCCCTGCGAAGTCCGCATACCCCGGCGTGTCGATGAGGTTGACCTTGTGTCCGCGCCACTCGAATGGGGCGAGCGCCATTGTCACGCTCATCCCGCGTCCGTGCTCCTCAGGGTCATAGTCGGTGACGGTGTTGCCGTCCTCGACCTTCCCGATCCTCCCGATCGACCCGGCGCGGTAGAGGAGGGCTTCAGCGAGTGTCGTCTTCCCTGATCCGGCATGACCGACGAGAGCGACATTGCGGATCTTCTCGGGAGGGAAGACTTTCACCAAAGGACTCCTTTTCCGGGTACCGGAAGACTACGCATTCCGGTACGGCTACGCCGAGGCGGAACCGGTACCCTGCCTGAAGGGCCCGGGTGGCGAAACCGGTAGACGCGGCGGACTTAAAATCCGCTATCCGCAAGGGTGTGTGGGTTCGAATCCCGCCCCGGGCACCGACCGGGACATCGCCGTCGGTCTGCATCGACCCGTTCGCCCCATGCAACCACTTCACTCCCGCCGCGCCGCTGCCGATGATTCCGTGTGACCGCCGGACGTGAGCACGCATGCTGATCTACGCCATCATCGCTGGAGCCGCACTCGTCAGTGCCTGCGCGTTCGGTGCCGTGTACCTGCGACGCAAGCGCACGGACCGCCGTCTCGGGTACATGGCCCAGTACGACCAGCTGACGGGGCTGATCAATCGCACCTTGTTCCGTGATCGGCTCAACTCTGCGATCGCGAGGGCCCGTCGCGATGGCGGCCTCGTGACGGTGATGTTCCTCGACATCGACGGGTTCAAGGACATCAATGATCGATTCGGCCATGCCGTCGGTGACGAGCTGCTGCGCCAGATCGCGGCGCGCCTCGTCGCGTGCCTGCGAGAGACCGACACGGTTGCCCGACTCAGCGGTGACGAATTCACGATCCTCCTCGAGGGTGGCAAGCGGGTCGAGGATGCGGGACAGGTCGCCCATAAGGTGCTCAAGGCCATCGGCACGCCGTTCAGTGTGGGACACCGCGAGATCGTCGTCACCACATCGATCGGGATCTCGGTCTATCCGCTCGACGGGGACACGTACGAGGAGCTCGTCAAGGGTGCGGACACGGCGATGTACCAGTCGAAGGCAGCCGGACGCAACACGTACCAGTACTACACGCGGACGCTGAGGGATCGAACCACCGATCGCCTCGACCTTCTCGCCGATTTGAGAACAGCGATCACCGCGAAGGACCAGCTTCGTGTCGAGTACCAACCGAAGGTCGACGTCGCCCGCGGGATCGTCATCGGGCTCGAAGCGCTGATGCGCTGGGACCACCCCGAACGTGGTCTCGTCATGCCGGGCGAGTTCATCCCGTTGGCGGAGGAGTCCGACCTCATCGTGCCGATGACGGAGTGGCTTATCGACGTCGCCTGCCTCGACATGCGTCGGTGGACGGATGAGGGGATGCGTCCGATGCGTGTCGCCGTCAACGCCTCGGAGAGGCTCTTCCGTG
>CAZYGP010000332.1:0-2221 GCA_964647265.1 uncultured Acidimicrobiaceae bacterium
AAGTGGAAGCACAGCAATGTGTGGAGCTGACCGGTACTAATAGGCCGAGGGCTTGAATCTGAATACGGCGATTTTGTGCTCGCTATGGAGTGCTCGAGGAGCATTCGCATAGTTTTGGTGACCATAGCGGCAGGGTCCCACCCGTTCCCATTCCGAACACGGAAGTTAAGCCTGCCAGCGCCGATGGTACTTGGGCCGAAGGGCCCCGGGAGAGTAGGTCGTCGCCAAACATCTTGAGGAGAGGGTCGTTCCACGTCACGTGGGGCGGCCCTTTTCCGCGTCCGGTTACCGGTGCGGGTCATCTCATCCTAGAATCGGCGTCTCGGGCCCTCCGCCACACGTGTTGGGCGATCAGGAGGACCACCAGCCATGGCACACGACGACGGCCGAGGATCCAAGCCCGGCAAGAAGCGCCCATCCTCCCGACCGCGCCCGAAGGGGGCCCCGTCGAGCCGGGGAAAGGGTTCCGGAACGACCCGGGGTGGGTCCGGAACCACGGGCGCAGGTTCGTCGAGGAGCCGCAAGCCGTCGTCTGGCCGCCCAGCATCGACGTCGTCATCCGCGGGGTCGCAGAAGTCGGGAGCGCCGAGATCAGGCTCAGGAGGATCGAAGGCGTCCTCGTCCAGGTCCACCTCCCAACCCTCGGGCTCGAAGCCGAGCGCAGGTGTGGCCCGCTCGCCACGTTCGTCGAGGGACGCCACCTCACCCCGCGCGGGTGGAGGCCCACCACCGAGGAAGAAGGTCTACTCAGCGACGACACGAAGCGTCGAGGAGGAGCGCCGAAAGAACGCTCCGAAGCGCAGACGCGACCTCAAGGGAGCGGCCGTGAACCTTCCGAACTGGGTGATCGAAAGCGTCGAACGGGTCACGCCGGCCGATCGGATCGCGCCGACACTCGAGGCCCTCGGTGCCGCATCGGAGGCTCTCGCAGACGGCAAGTACCACGCTGCCGTCAAGCACGGCAACCGTGCCAAGGCGCTATCGCCGCAGGACCCCACGACGCGCGAGACGATCGGCATCGCGGCGTACCGGATGGGGGACTGGCAGACCGCGCTCACCGAACTGCGAGCATTTCGTCGCATGCAGGGCGACACGACGCACCTACCGGTCGAGATGGACGCACTGCGCGCACAGGGCAAGAAGCGCGAAGTCGAGGCTGCGTGGAATGAGCTCCAGCGACGCGGGGGCCATGGTCTCGTCATGAACGAGGGAAAGGTCGTGTACGGCTCCTTCCTCCTCGACGAGGGTCGACCGGACGACGCCTGGGAGGTCGTGAACCCCGGCCGCGTGGTGAACGAACCCAACGAGGCCCACCTCCGCCTCTACTACGTGGCGGCCAGGACAGCTGCCGCTCGTGGTGATCGGGCGACTGCCCGGAGCCTCGCGGACACGATCGTGACGACGGACCCATCGTTCCCGGGGTTCGAGCAGCTCGAGGCGGAGATCGCAAAGGTCACCTGAACCGCCAGCGGACATGTGCGGACGCGCTGTTGACGAGCGAGAAATCTGTCGCACAGGGGCGATACGTTCGCGAGGTCCTGCACTTCCTCGTGAAAGGAACGTCATGGACCTCAACCTCGTCGTCCTCGCCGGTCGAATCGCAACCGAACCCGAGGTCAGGACCTTCCCATCGGGCACGACCATGATCCGCTATCTCGTCACCGTACGGTCGACGGAACCGCGCCGTCGGGTCGACGTCGTCCCGGTGTCCCTCTGGGATCCCTCTCCGGCGATCCTCGAGCGGCGTGACGTCCGTGGCCGCAACGTATGGGTCGCCGGCAGCGTGCAACGTCGCTTCTGGTCCGATTCCGGCGACACTCGAAGCCGCCTCGAGATCGTTGCCCATGAGGTGCGGATTTCCAGCGCCCATGGGACGCCGGCCCCCGCCGCAGCCTTGGGTTGACGGGGGTCGCACGATCCATGCCGGCCGACGCTGTGCTCCGGAGTGCCTCAGGACAACCCCGGTCATTCGAGCCGAGCCCTCCCGAACGAGTTGGTCCAAAGCGACATGGCGTGAGCTGGCCGTCTGGCAGAGGAGGCGGATCCTGCCACGGACGCTCATCGAAGCGCACCGGTAGGCTGTCGGTGTGCAACATGCTCGTCCAAGGAGGCCGCGCAGAATATGGACCAGATCCTGTTCGGTGTCGAGGCGGTTGGGCCATCTCCTTTGGTGCGTGTGCTCGTGGCCATCGCCATCGGTGTCTGCCTCAGTGGTGCCTTG
>CAZYGP010000333.1:0-2194 GCA_964647265.1 uncultured Acidimicrobiaceae bacterium
GTCGCTCGCGCTCTTGGTGTGGATCGTGCTGTCCTACATCGTGGTCTTCGGGCGCATCCCGTTCGACCATCCCATCCGGAGGCTCTACGAGCTCCTGTCACGCATGATCGAGCCGATCCTGCGTCCGATCAGGGCAGTCGTGCCACCTGTGCGGGTCGGGGGAGCCGCGCTCGACCTCTCGCCCCTGATCCTGATCGTCGGATTGCAGATACTCGCCTCTGTGCTTCCGCGCTGAACGGGCTCAGGACTCGCCCGGTGCCTTGCGCACCGTGAACGTCATGGATGATCCCGCGAGCTCCGCCGGGTCGCCGCTCGTCCCGCCCCGCTCGATGCCGACTGCCAGTACCTCGGATGCGATGAGGTCGGCGTGGAGCCTGAACGCTGCGACGACGTCATCGTCGTCGGAATCCCATCGGACGACGATCCGATCGACCACGTCAAGGCCGAGGTCGCGGCGCGCCGACTGGAGCCTGTTGACGACCTCGCGCGCCAGACCCTCGATGCGCAGATCGTCGTCGAGTCTCGTGTCGAGGGCAACGGACAGCGAGCCCTCCGTGGCGACGACGGTTCCGTCGCGTGCGGTTCGGCTGATCACGAGGTCCTCGGCGACGAGACCGTACCCGGTCACGGCTTCAGGGACGCCGTCGAGCATCGAACCAAGGGTTCCCTGATCCAACCCGGCGATCGCTTCCGAGATCGTGCCCATGCGGTTGCCGAATCGCGGCCCGAGGACCTTGAAGTTCGGCCGGGCGCCGAGATCGACGAGGCCCCCTTCGTCTGCGTGGACCTCGACAGTGTGGACGTTGAGCTCCTCTGCGATGAGTTCGGCATGGCTCTCGATCGCGGCACGCTCGGACGCGGACCTCGTGACCACGGTCACGACGCGCAGGGGCTGGCGGGTGCGGAGCCCCTCGCGCTTGCGCAGCCCCCGTCCGAGATTGACAACGGTGCGAACGGTCGACATGCCGGCCTCGAGGTCGGTGTCGATCGAGGCGGGGTCCGCATCGGGGTAGTCCGTGTGATGGATGCTCTCCGGAGCTCCCGGATCGATGGACCGAACGAGCCCCTGGTAGATCTCCTCGGTCACGAAGGGGAGCACGGGCGCTGCCACGGCTGTGAACGTCGTGAGCACCTCATAGAGTGTCGCGAAGGCGGCGAGCTTGTCGAGGTCGTCCTCGACTCCGCGATGTGTCCAGAATCGACGTCGGCTCCTGCGGATGTACCAGTTCGTGAGATGCTCGACGAAACCGATCACTCGAGGGATGACCGCGTAGAGCCGATATGCCTCCATCTCCGTGTTGACATCGGAGATGAGGCTCTGGATCATCGACACGATCCACCGGTCGATCTCGGGACGATCGTGAAGTGGAGGCGCGTTCTCGAGGTCGCGTGCCGTGAGACCGTCCGCCGTTGCGTACGTGGTGAAGAACGAGTACGAGTTCCACAGCGGCAGGAGGACCGTGCGAACGACTTCGCGCACACCTGCCTCCGAGAACCTGAGGGGCTCACCTCGAACGACGGGCGAGTTGATCAGGTACGCCCGGAGCGCATCCGCCCCGAACTGGTCGAGCACATGGGAGGGATCGGGGTAGTTCCGGAGGGACTTCGACATCTTCCTGCCGTCCTGCGCAAGGATCATCCCTGTCACCACACAGTTCTGGAACGGGGCCTCATCGCGGATGGCGGTCGAGAGCACGAGGAGGGTGTAGAACCATCCGCGTGTCTGGTCGAGTCCCTCCGCGATGAAGTCCGCAGGGAATCGCTGCTCGAAGCGCTCGACGTTCTCGAACGGATAGTGGATCTGGGCGAAGGGCATGGATCCACTCTCGAACCAGCAATCGAGCACCTCGGGAACCCGGCGCATCGTGCCATGGCACTCGTCGCAGGTCCACGTGATGGCGTCGACGAAATGCCTGTGCAGGTCGTCGAGGTGTGAACCCGACAGTTCCGCGAGTTCCTGTCTCGACGACACGGCCCTCATGTGCCCTCCCGCATCGCACACCCACACCGGGATGGCCGAACCCCAGTAGCGGTTCCGGCTGATCGCCCAGTCCCTGGCACCCTCGAGCCAGTTTCCGAACCGGTTCGCACCAATCGCCTCGGGAACCCATCGGATTCCCTTGTTGATCTCGACCATGCGATCCCTGAACTGCTCGACTGCGACGAACCATGTCGGGATGGCCTTGTAGATCAG
>CAZYGP010000334.1:0-2189 GCA_964647265.1 uncultured Acidimicrobiaceae bacterium
CCTCGAGTCGCTCCATGCCGTCTCCTCCGGACTGTCACAGCCTACGGTCCGTCCGGAGTCCCACGCTCGCAGCCGATGACCCCAAAGAGGACCGCCCCGCATCGAGGGGGAGCGATGCGGGGCGGTCGGGACGATCGGCCGACGGATGAACCGCTGACCGATCGTCGATCCTGTCGATGAGGAATGACACGGGGCTGGCGGAGTGCGTTGCCCCACCGACGGAAACCGATGGGTGATTTCGCTCTTGTGAAGCTGTTCACAAGGTTTGCCGCATGGCGACAGATCCGGGTTCCGGGATCTGGTGCCGTGCGAGCGGCCGGAACCGTAAGGGTGCAGTCCCCATACCGACATCGATTGCGGCATACCGAGGGAGAGTTGTCTCCGACGCCCGACGTGAGTCGGTGATCTACGGCCCTCTCTGCGTCGCTTCGCTCCGCGTCTCTCCCGCGGGGAGAGACAGAACAGGGCTGGGTCGGTGACCTACGGCCCTGTCTGCGTCGCTTCGCTCCGCGCCTCTCCCGCGGGGAGGGACGGACCGGAAGAGGGTGCGTCGGTGAGGACCGCGGCGAGCTCGGTCGTCGGGTCCTCGAGTTCGATCTCCGGGGCAGCGTCCCCGTGGCGGACGACCACGAGCGCGAGGTCGATACCGCTCGCCACCGGTCCCCCACCGACGGGACCGATGGCAAGATCGAAGCGTGAGATGACGTCGTCATCCGAGAACCCGGTTCCAGGGACGATCCACATCCGATCACGCGGCGATGCGAAGTCGCCGGCTGGTAGGCCCGCCTCGATCGCGGACATCCCGAGCATGTCGGTGATGTCGTCGATCGCGGAGCCGGCGATGACGCCGACGTCGAGGAGTGGGGCAAGCAGCACACCGACGTTCACGGCGATGGTCGTCGCGTTCGGTCCGTCGCCTACGACGGCCACCCTCACGGCACGGTCGGGTGACGTCCAGTTGACCTCCTGGATGAACCGGAACACGTGGCGAGCGACGCTCTTGAAGCCCCTGGTGCGCTCGCCTTCGGGTTCCGCCTCCACGACGAGCGGGTCGGTGTCAGGGGGAATGGTGAGGATCGCTCCGGCGATCGGGATCTCCAGGGCCATGGGCCGATGGTACGCAAGGGCGTGACCGACGACTCACAAACACCATTCCCAGCGGACGATAAAACCCTTAGACTATGAGTAAGGATTTATCCAGAGGGTGCCGACTCCGGCAACGCAGCGACTCATCGCTGAGCGCGGCCGGTCGGCCCGGGACGGAGTTGTGATGACAACACGGGTGGTCGGTACCGGCGGATTCGACGCACTCATACCCCACCTCGCGGCAGCCGGTTACACGGTGATCGGCCCGACCGTTCGAGACGGGGTGATCGTGTACGACGAGATCGATCGGGCGTCCGACCTCCCGATCGGCCGGCGCGACGAACAAGATGCTGCGTCCTACGGCATCCGTGACGAAGGCGACGACGCCTACTTCTCATTCGTCGTGGGCCCACGAACCCTCAAGCACTACCTCTTCCCTCCCCGCCAGACCCTCCTGACCATCGAACACGCCGAGACGGGTCTGCGGTTCACCTCCGAGGAACCGACTTCGAAGCGGTACGCCTTCGTCGGCGTCCGGCCGTGCGAGCTCGCGGCCATGGCGATCCAGGACACCGTGTTCCTCGACACGCCGTATGCCGACCCCCACTACGCGGCACGACGAAGCGGCGCCTTCACGGTTGCCGTGAACTGCACGGTGGCCGCATCGACCTGCTTCTGTGCCTCGATGGGCACGGGTCCGAGAGCCTTCGAGGGATACGACCTCGTCGTCACCGAGGTCATCGACGGTGATCGACATGAGTTCGTCATCGAATCCGGGTCCGATGCGGGCGCAGCGGTCCTCGCAGAGCTCGGCGGCCGAGAGGCCACGACCGAGGACGAGGATCGAGTGGCGGAGATCGCTGCAACCACCTCGGCACAGCTCCAACGTTCGATGGAGCCGGAGGTGGCAAGGGATCTGCTCGCCGAGTCGTTCGACGACGACATCTGGGACGCGGTCGCGGAGCGATGCCTGAGCTGCACGAACTGCACCCTCGTCTGCCCGACCTGTTTCTGCAACACGATCGAGGATTCGACAGACCTCCTCGGCACGGCGAGCCGCGAGCGTCGATGGGACTCGTGCTTCAACAGGGAATTCACCTACC
>CAZYGP010000335.1:0-2182 GCA_964647265.1 uncultured Acidimicrobiaceae bacterium
GATGTAGGGCGCCCAGATCTGGGCCTGTTCGGGCAGGATCGGCAGGCTGATCCGGATGATGCCGTAGGAGCCCAGCTTCAAGAGGATGGCGGCCAGCAGCACCGAACCCACCGTCGGCGCCGCCGTGTGGGCGTCGGGGAGCCAGGTGTGGAGCGGCCACATCGGCACCTTGACGGCGAAGCCGAGGAACATGCCGCCGAAGACGAGGAGGGCGAATGTGCCGGTGAATGCACCAGCCGCACCGATGTCGGAGAGCTCCACCATCGAGAAGCTCCGATACCCGAGCGTCTCCTCACTCTTGAAGTAGAGGGCGAGGAACGAAAGGAGCATGAACGCCGAACCCGCGAGCGTGAACACGAAGAACTTCAGGGATGCGTAGAGCCGCATCTCGAGTCTCCATCCCACGAGTGGGACTTCGCGGATACCCCGGTCGCCCCAGATGCCGATCATGAAGTACATCGGGAGCAGCACGACCTCGAAGAACACGAAGAACAACACGAGGTCGAGGGCGACGAATGTTCCCGTCATACCGGTGGCGAGGAGGAGCACGAACACCAGGAGGAGCT
Organism: uncultured Acidimicrobiaceae bacterium; assembly: GCA_964647265.1. GTDB lineage: Bacteria > Actinomycetota > Acidimicrobiia > Spongiisociales > UBA5794 > SZUA-442. Next base: position 567 of record CAZYGP010000335.1, read on the forward strand.
TCGGGTTGTGCGGTTCCGGCCAATGGTTCCACGAGTAGATGATCGAGAGGGTCGTGATGATCGCCGCCAGGACGACGAGCGACAGCGAGATGCCGTCGACACCGATCGCGTAGTTGGCGTTGATCGCCTCGATCCACGTCGTGTCGATCGCCGTACCGAACTGGTACGTGTCCGCGGCCGAGTAATCGAAATTCACCGCCAGCATGACCGACAGTGCAAGGGCCACCACACTGAAGGCGAGGGCGGTCCACTTGATGGCCGCCTCCTTCGCTTTCGGTATGGCGAGTAGCACCACCGAGCCAATGACCGGCAGGAAGACGATGAGGCTCAGGCCCCAACCGTTTTCGAACCAATCCATCTCTTTGCTCCTCCTAGAAGATGATGAACAGCACGGCGATCACGATCACGCCGACGAAACTGAACGCCACGTATTGCTGGACCCGACCCGTGAAGGTCCTCCTCAGCACCGTTCCTGACGCACCGGTCGCGGCACCGGCTGCGTTGTACACACCATCGATGAGGTTCTCGTCCGCCACTCGCACGACGCGTGCGAGCTGCATCGAACCACCTCCCACCGCGTTCACGACACCGTCGATGACATTCATGTCGACCCACAGGACCGCCCTGGCGAGCGCGCCCTTCGTGGGCCGGACGATGCCCGCCATGTAGAAGTCGTCGATGTAGTAGAGGTTCTCGAACAGCGGCCACAGGACGGGGATACGGAAGCTGTCTCTCTCGGCCTGCGTCTTCCCAGCGGCACCGCGACCGTAGAGCATCCATCCCACGGCGAGGCCGACGAGCACGAGCGGCGTCACGAGGACGATCAGGGCGTAATCGAACGTCTCCGGATGATGGTCGCCGATCCCGGTCAAGGGGACCCTGGTGGCGAGCCAGTCAGTGAACCCGGTGTAGATGCCCGGCATGTTGACCCAACCCGCGCCGAGTGCGAACACGGAGAGCCCGATGAGAGGCAGGGTCATCGAGGTCGGCGACTCGTGGGGATGCCCGTGGCCCTTGTACTCGCCGAAGAACGTGAGCGACAGGGCCCTCATCATGTAGAACGCCGTGACGAATGCCCCTGCCACACCGAGGACGAGGATGAAGTTCGCGATCGGCTGCCCGTGCCCACCGGCGTACTTCATCGAGGCGAGGATCTCGTCCTTCGAGAAGAAGCCTGCGAACGGGAACACGCCGACGAGGGCGAGGGTCCCCATGACGAACGTCCAGTAGGTCTTCGGCATGAACCTGCGGAGACCGCCCATGTCGGACATGTTGTTCGAGTGCACGGCGTGGATGACCGAGCCCGCGGCGAGGAACAGGAGCGCCTTGAAGAACGCATGGGTGAACAGATGGAAGAGGCCCGCCGTGTACGCGCCGGCACCCATGGCGGCGACCATGTAGCCGAGCTGGCTGACGGTCGAGTACGCGAGCACCTTCTTGATGTCATCCTGGACGATGGCGAGGAACCCCATGAGGAAGAGGGTGAGGCCGCCGATCACGATGATGATGTTCCGAACGTCACCGGCGAACATGCCGTCGAGGTCGAGGTAGAACGGGAACAGGCGACCGAGGAGGTAGACACCTGCGGTCACCATCGTGGCTGCGTGCATGAGTGC
>CAZYGP010000336.1:0-2178 GCA_964647265.1 uncultured Acidimicrobiaceae bacterium
GCAACGGCGGACACGGCAGCGAGGGCGAATGGCATGACCTGCGAGATTAGGTGCCGTTTCGGCGCGATCAGGGATGCCGTGGATCAGGGCTCCGGTTGGCGCGTGCCGTAGCGGCCATCACGTCGATCGGGGCGGTTCTCCCCGTGAAGGCCTCGAATGCGGCGATCGCCTGTCCGATCAGCATGTCGATCCCATCGGCTACGGGTATGCCGTTGAGGACTGCCCACCCGACAGCCGGTGTCGGCTCGGAGCCGTAGGCCATGTCGATCAGACCCGATGCCGCCTCGAGCGCCACGGTGGGAAGCACCTCACCGTGCATCCCGAGAGGGGTCGCGTTGATGAGGATCGCACCCTCGACCGGAACGCCCCATTCCACGACAGCCCCGCGCACCGAGCATGCCTCGAGTGCGGTGGTTGCACGCTCGGGATGTCGTGCCATCACGGTGACCTCTCCATCGGAGCACGCAACGATCGCCGCCCGTGCGGCACCGCCGGTACCGAGCACGAGAATCGGAGCATCGACGACGTTGAGGAGCGATCGGGAGTGCCGGACGCCATCGACGTCCGTGTTGTCCCCCGCGATGTGGCCGTCCCTCCGTACGATCGTGTTCACTGCGAGGGTGCGGCGGGCAGCCTCCGACACGGAATCGACGGCCTCATACGCCGACGCCTTGTGCGGCATGGTCACGTTCACGCCATCGAGGGCGCCTGAGCGAAGCAGTTCGATCACCCTTGCGAACGATCCTCGTGCCGTGGGGAGCCTCTCGTAGCGTGCATCCATGCCGAGGTGGGCGAACGCGGCGTTGTGGATGTCCGGAGAGAGCGAGTGGTCGACAGGGTCGCCGACGATCGCGAATCTCACGGCAGGACTCCGCGAGAGCGTGCATCTGCGATGTTCCTCTGATGGCCCTCGTAGGTCTCGGAGAAGAGGTGGGAACCATCCTCGGAGCCGAGGACATAGAAGAGGTACCTCGTCGTGGCCGGATCTGCTGCGGCGCGGACGCTCTCGAACGATGGGGCTCCGATTGGAGTCGGTGGGAGGCCGTCCACAAGGTACGTGTTCCACGGGGATTCCGTTCGGAGGTGTTCAGCTGTCACCCTGCCGGGGTTGTAGCCGAGTGCGTAGATGACCGTTGCGTCGATCTGGAGCCTCATCGGTTCCGCGAGCCTGTTGTGGATCACGGAGGAGATCGTCGGCCGCTCACTGTCGGTCCCCGCCTCACGCTCGATGAGGGATGCGATGATGATCGCCTCGTATCGGCTCACACCGAGGCTGTCGAGCCTCGACCAGTCGACACTCGACAGGCGCCTCGCGGTCTCGTCTGCCATCGCACCGAGGATGGACTCCGGCGTCGAGGCGTCCGTGAGCTGATAGGTCGCCGGAAACAGCAAGCCCTCCCATCGGTTCAAGGAGTCGATCGGACCCCCGACAGGGGGCAGGTAGGGCGAGGAGATGTCGGTGCCTCGCAGCACGCGTTGGAACTCGGCCTGTGAGAAGGTCGTTGCCGCGGCCAGCTCTGCGATGATCCGCTCGACCGTCCACCCCTCGACCAGCGTGAACCGATCGCCGTCCGCTGAGTTCGGCCCCGCGACGAGCTGTCGGACAACCTCTTCGGGATCCATGTCCGTCGTGAGGGCATATGCGCCCGCCTGGAGCCGGTCCTCCACGCCAAGACGCTCGGCGGCCGAGGCCAGATCTCGTGCGGGCGCAACGAGTGCGCCCTCGAGGGTCGCGAAGATGGTGCGTGCCGTCGATCCGGGCTCGATGACCACCTCGACGGGGTTCCCCGTCGCCACATCCCACCCGTCGCCGGGGGAGATGAACCCTGCGGCTGCCCATGCGATCGCAACGACGAGGAGCACGCCGACAGCGACGATGACGCCGAGCACACCGAGGCGCGCAGCGCGACCCGGGTTCCCGTCATCTCGGGGAGGATGCGTCTCCGTCTCGGTCATCATGTGCCTGCCTGTCGAGATATCCCTGCAACATCACGGCTGCAGCTACCTGGTCCCGCTTCATCCTGCGTTCCGATCGGCGCACGTTTCCCTCGAGCAACGCCGCCTCGGCCGTCAGCGTGGTGAACCGCTCGTCCGAGTACACGATTTCGACGTGCAGTTCCGAAGCGAGCGCTGCGCCAAGGTTCCGACTGCGTTGTGCCGAGGGCCCCTCCGACCCGT
>CAZYGP010000337.1:0-2163 GCA_964647265.1 uncultured Acidimicrobiaceae bacterium
GCGACGACGACAAACTGACCCAACCAGAGGAGGCCTCGTAACATGCCGCGCAGCGTAGCCAACGGAGCCGAGCACCAGATGACAGGACAGAACCCCAGTGGACCCGTAGCGGTCGTCCTCGGCACACGTCCCGAGATCATCAAGCTGGCCCGCATCGTCGAGCTCCTCGGCGATGCAGCGCACGTCGTGCACACCGGACAGCACTTCGATGCGAACCTCTCGTCGAGCTTCTTCACCGAGTTCGGAATGCGCAGCCCCGACACGACCGTCGGCGTCGGCGGCCACACCCGGGGCGCCCAGATCGGGATGGCCACGACACAACTCGATGCCCTTTTCAGGGAGATCGGACCATCGGCCGTCATCGTCCAAGGGGACACGAACGCCGTCACGGCGGGAGCGCTCGCCGCGAATGCGAACGAGATCCCGATCGCGCACGTCGAAGCCGGCCTGCGATCGTTCGATCGGCGCATGCCCGAAGAGCACAACCGAGTGATCGCCGACCACCTCAGCGACCTGTGCCTCGCAGCCACGCCACTGAACGTCGAAAACCTCGCAAGCGAGGGAATCGGGGGAGGCAGGGTTGCACTGACCGGCAACCCCATCGTCGAGGCGGTCGAGCGATTGCTTCCGTCCGATGCCGACCGGAAGGCGTTGGCAGGAAGCTACGGTCTCGACGTGGACGGATTCGTCCTCTCCACCTTCCACCGTCCTGAGAACGTGGACCGCGCCGACACGCTTGCCTGGATCCTGAAGGCACTCGGCGACCTCGATGCGCCGGTGTTGCTGCCACTCCATCCACGAACACAAGCGCGCATCGAATCCTTCGGCCTCCATGACCTGGCGAAGAGGATCACCATCGTCGATCCCATCGGCTATCGCGACTTCATCGGACTCGGCGCTTCGTCGAAGCTGATCGTGTCCGATTCGGGAGGAGTCCAGGAGGAGGTGTCGGTCTTCAAGCGCCCATCGGTCGTCGTGCGACGGTCAACCGAGCGCCAGGAGGTCGAGGGGACGTTCGTGCGGCGGGTGGAGCCGGGACCGCATCTCGGCGATCTGCTGGCAGTCGAGTTCGCCGGTGCCGACCTCCGACGGAGCCAGCTCATCGACCTCCCGAGTCCGTATGGCGACTCATCATCACCCGATCGAATCGTCGAGGAGATCCACCGCCTCGTCGCACGCACCCGATGAGCAGGTTCAGCCAACGCCGCGACTCGACCGTCACCGCTTCCGCACCGCCGATCCCCACCGTGGATGATGGCGTGATCCAGGTGTGCCACCCGCAGTGGCGGGGTGTACGCGCGTCGGCGATCGCGTTCGGTGACCCGATCCTCGAGGCGTCGGACCTCGACACGCTCATTCCTCGCATCGAGGACCTCCGGAATGCCGGTGTGGCGACGATCGTCATCCAGGGGTGGCCACCAGGATCGGCGCCTTTCGCTCGGGCAGCTCACGCCGGGGGGATGGACGTTCGGGCGGTGAGCCACTCTGCGCCGACACAGCACGGAGTGGACGCCGGGGAGGCGGAAGCGGTCGCAGCGGCCCTCGAGCTTCTCTCCGAAGGCGTCCTCACGCGGTTCGGGACGGTCAAGGCCGGCCTGAAGGAGGCGTACGCGTCACTCGGACACACCGTGGACCACGTACCCAACAGGGTGCCAGACGTGAGCGGCGTGACCGCTCGACGACACGAGGGGGGCATCCACGCAGGAGTGTTCCTCTTCCCCATGTGGCGGAAGAACGTCGCGACCCAGGTCCTCGCGGCGAGGACACTCGGCTGGACACCGCATGTGATGTCAGACCCGAACGTCCCATACCTGACGGACCGTGACTTCGTCGCCCACGGCGAGATCCGGCGCGACGACTTCCTCCCGCTGATGGCCTCGATGGACATCAATCTCAATGTCACCCTGTCCGAGTGCCACCCGATGATGCCGATGGAGTCCTATCGGCTCGGCGTCCCGTGCCTCATGTCACGGACGTCGGACCTCTTCGCCACCAACGATGAACTGTGGGAGCTGACGACCGTTGACCGCATCGACGATCCCACCGCGATCGCTGCGGCCGCCAAGCAGCTGTCGGAGTCCAGGGACCGAGCGGTTGAGCTCGCCAGCGTCGAGCTCGACGAGGTCGACGCCGCCGCTCGGAGGGCGTGGCGGGGCTTCACGG
>CAZYGP010000338.1:0-2154 GCA_964647265.1 uncultured Acidimicrobiaceae bacterium
CATTCGGCTTGCTCTGGGTCCTCGAGGTCCTCCCGGCCGAAGTTGGCGCCGAGCATCCAGAACGCCGGCCACGTGCCGACTCCGGCGGGGACCTTGATGCGCGCCTCGACCCGACCGTACTGGAACTCCTGGAGGCCCTTGGTCAACATCCTGGCGGACGTGTAATACGAGCCTTCGAACTGCTCCTGACGCGCCTCGATCACGAGCAGACCGTTCTCGACCCGTGCGTTCTCCGGCCGGTCCGTGTAGTACTGCGCCTCGCCGTTGCCCCATCCCCAACCGCCGATATCGTACGTCCAGTTCTCGGGGTCGATCGTGTCGCCGTCGAATTCGTCGCTCCACACGAGCTCGAATCCTTCAGGGGGTTCGATCGGCATGGGCTCGGGCGGGACGATCGTGGTGGTGGTGGCGGTCGTCGTCGGTTCCGGGTCCGGGGCAGCGGTGGTGTCGGTGGCTGAAGTGTCTTCCGCATCCGAGCTCGGGCCGGCACATGCGGCGAGCGTCACCACGACACTCAGCGCCGCACACCCCGAGCGAAACAGGGGGATTCGTCTCATGATTCCTCTACCCCTTTCGGCTCTCGGATCTGTCTGCCGCCTCTCCCGAGGGGACCTGGGCCTGCGGGCTCAGTTGCGCCGTGATTCCACCATCGACGTAGATCACCTGCCCGGTCACGTAGCTCGCGTCGGACGAGGCGAGGAACGCCACCATCGAAGCGGTGTCATGAACGGTCCCGGATCGCCGGAGCGGGATGCGCCCCTCGGTCGTCCGCCGGGACTCCTCGTCGCCGTTCGCATCGGTCTGCTCGGTCCGTGTGACCCCGGGACCGATCGCATTGACCCGAATCCCGTACTCACCGAGATCCACCGCCATGGCGAGCGTCATGGCGTTCATCGCGCCTTTGGTGACGTCGTAGGGAAAGCCACGATGGTGGGCGCGGAGCGCTCCGACCGACGAGATATGGATGATGCTCCCGCCACCGCTCTCCCGCATACTGGCGGCTGCTCTCTGTGAGCACAGGTACGGGCTCCGGATGTTGGTGGCGAGTTGGATGTCGAGGATCTCGGTGTGCTCGTCGAGCAGGCGCCGCCGTCGCAGGTCGGCTGCGTTGTTGACCAGCACGTCGACGGCGCCGAACGTCTCGATGGCCGCATCGAACAGACCGTCGATCGACTCGTCGCGAGCCAAGTCGCCGGCGAACGCGAGGACATTGCCACCCGACTGGGCGAGTGCGTCGGTGGTCTCAGAGAGCGTCGACTGGTCGATGTCTGCTGCGACGACGTTCATGCCCTCGCCCAGCAACCGCTCGGCGATCCCTCGACCGATCCCCCTCGCAGCGCCGGTGACCACTGCCACCTTCCCTGCCAGGTCAGGATACCGGGCATGAGTCGACCCATCCACACTCGACGCTCGGGGATCGGTTCCGCTCATGGCCGGGCCGAACTGCCGTCGGGCCGACGGGTCTGAGTCCACTGTTCGACGATGTCCTCGCACGGATACTGCGCAGCGAGTTCCTCGTCGATGTCGATCCCGAGGCCCGGGTCGTCATTCGGATACAGATAGCCGTCTCTGACCTGCGGGAGGCCGGGAAACATCTGGTACTCGAGCTCGGATGGCCCGTACCACTCCTGGATCCCGAAGTTCGGCGCCCAGAGATCGAGATGGAGGTTGGCGGCCTGTCCGACCGGGGAGGTGTCGCCGGGTCCGTGCCATGCGGTGCGGATCCCGAAGACGTCGGCGAATATCGCAGCCTTGCGGGCGGGCGTTATGCCGCCGATCTGGCTGATGTGCATGCGGATGAAATCGACGAGCTGGCCGGTGACCAGGCCGCGCCACTCATGAGGGTTGTTGAACAGCTCGCCCATGGCGAGTGGCGTGGCGGTTTGTGAGCGGATCTTCTCGAACCAGCCGACGTCCTCTGGAGCCAGGAGGTCCTCGAGGAAGAACAGCCGGTACTGCTCGACGTCCTTGGCGAATTGGACGGCGTCGATCGGATGGAGCCGCTCGTGGACGTCGTGCAGAAGCTCGACCCGATCGTCGAGCCGATCGCGGACGTACTCGATCATCGAGAGCATCGAGCGCCCGTAGGCGCGCGGGTCGAAGTAGTTCCCGGGAAGCGCTCCCTCGGGGCTGGGCAGATCCGGCGACGATCCC
>CAZYGP010000339.1:0-2152 GCA_964647265.1 uncultured Acidimicrobiaceae bacterium
CAGGGACGAACCATCCGGCTCCCCGTCCACATGGTCGACGTGGTCCGCACGGTGCAGGAGGCTGAGCTGTCGCTGCACGAGCAGCTCAGGCGCCTGCCCACCATCGCCGAGATCGCCCAGGTCAGCGGGCTCGACGAGGACAAGATCCTGATCGCACTCAACGCACCCGGAGACACCATTTCGCTCGATCGGCCCGTGGGCGACGACGGCGACGCCGAGCTCGGTGACTTCATTCCGGACAACGGTTCCGATGATCCGTTCGCTGCGATTGCCGAGCGGTCACGTCGTGATGAGCTCGTTCGGGCACTCGGGACGCTCGAAGAGCGTGAGCAAACGGTCCTCGTCCTGCGGTACGGTCTCGACGCCGAGCCACCCCGTACGCTCTCGGACGTGGGATCCGCGCTGGGGATCACCCGCGAGAGGGTGCGCCAGATCGAGACGCGGGCCCTCGGCAAGCTCCGCCACCCCTCGAGCGCCTACGACCTCCAGGGCTTGTTGTAACGGTTCGCTCGCCGAGCAGGGATGACATCCGTCAGAACAGCCGCATGACGTCCGAGTCGGCGCCGCGCAACTCCTCATAGTCGACCTCGAGGCAGGTGATCCCCCTGTCCGCGGCGAGGATCCGCGCCTGGGGCTTCACGACCTGCGCCGCGAGGATTCCCCTCACTGGAGCGATGCGCGTGTCTCGGTTGAGGAACTCCAGGTATCTCGTGAGCTGCTCAACGCCGTCGATCTCGCCGCGTCGCTTCACCTCGATGGCGACGGTCGTTCCGTCGGCATCGCGACAGAGCAGGTCGACGGGCCCAATGGGTGTCGGGAACTCACGCCTGATGAGCGACATCCCTTCACCGAAGGTCTCGGGCCGTTCACCGAGCAACCGCTGGAGTTCGAGCTCGACACCGTCCTTGACGAGGCCGGGATCGTCTCCCATCGAGAGCTCGGTCTCGAAATGGATCTCACCGAACTCGATGATCAGCCGCTCCCCCTTCGGGTTTGCGACGATCCATGCGTCACCTTCCACGGTGATCGTGTTCGGGGCGTTCATCCAATTGAGGGGCTTGTACGCACCACCGTCGGCGTGGACGGCGACGCACCCGTCCGCTTTGACCATGATGAGCCGGGTGGCACGTGGGAGGAACGCCTGGAGGCGCCCGTCGTATCGGACAGTGCACTCTGCGATCCGGATCCTCACGTCGAGTGAGCCTAGGCCACGACTGACAGCGTCCCCCCGAATGGATCCGCAGGCGGTGCTACCCGATCGAACCCTCCATCTGGAGTTCGATGAGGCGATTGAGCTCGACGGCGTACTCCATGGGGAGCTCCCTGACGATCGGCTCGATGAATCCGGCGACGACCATGGCTGTGGCCTGTGCCTCGGTGAGTCCGCGGCTCATCAGGTAGAAGAGTTGGTCCTCACCGACCTTCGACACCGTTGCCTCGTGTCCGATGTCGACGTTGGACTCTTCGATCTCCATGTACGGGTAGGTGTCCGATCGCGAGTCCTCGTCGAGGAGGAGGGCATCGCACCTGACGAACGACTTCGAGTTCTCTGCACCCTCCTCGACCCTGACGAGACCTCGGTAGGCCGCACGGCCACCGCTCTTGCTGATCGACTTCGATGTGATGAGGGACGTCGTGTTCGGCGCGACGTGGACCATCTTCGCCCCGGCATCGAGCACCTGGCCCGTGCTCGCAAAGGCAATGGAGAGGACCTCTCCGTGGGCGCCGTCCTCCATCAACCACACGGCGGGGTACTTCATCGTGAGACCTGAGCCGAGGTTGCCGTCGATCCACTCCATCGTGGCGTTCCGGTATGCCGCGGCACGCTTCGTGACGAGGTTCAGGACGTTGTTCGACCAGTTCTGGATGGTCGTGTACCGGCACCGACCACCCTCCTTCACGACGACCTCGACGACGGCCGCGTGGAGCGAGTCGTTGGTGTATACGGGAGCCGAGCACCCTTCGACGTAGTGGCAGAAGGCACCCTCGTCGACGATGATCAGGGTCCTCTCGAACTGACCCATGCTCTCGGCGTTGATGCGGAAGTAGGCCTGGAGTGGCTCGTCGACATGGACTCCCGGCGGCACGTAGATGAACGACCCGCCGGACCAGACCGCCGAGTTGAGCGCCGCGAACTTGTTGTCGTTCGGGG
>CAZYGP010000340.1:0-2146 GCA_964647265.1 uncultured Acidimicrobiaceae bacterium
TGGCTGACTGGAACTGCAGTACTGCTCTGATCGTCGTTGACGTCCAGAAGGGGTTCGACGACGGTGCCTTCTGGGGTCCGCGGAACAACCCCGACTGCGAGATGAACATCTTCAATCTCATCAAGGCCTGGCGTGACCAGAACTGGCCCGTCGTGTTCGTCAAGCACGACTCGAAACAGCCCTCGTCACCGCTCGCACCCGGGGGGAAGGGGAACGAGTTCAAGGACGTGATCACAGGTACGCCCGACCTCCTCGTGACGAAGAGTGTGCACTCGGCGTTCTATGGGGATCCGGACCTCGATGCCTGGCTGAAGCAGCACAGGATCGCCGGCGTGGCGATCTGTGGCATCCAGACCAACATGTGCTGTGAGACGACGGCACGGATGGCCTCGGACCTCGGATACGACATGTTGTTCGTCGAGGATGCGACGCACACGTTCGACATCATGACCCCGACGAAGAAGGTGTACAGGGCCCGAGAGATCGCCCGCTACACGGCGCTCACGATCGCTGATTCGTTCGGGCGCGTCGTGCGGACCTCAGACCTCATCGACTAGCGGGATCACACGCGTCCTGTCGATCGTGATCCGAACGGACCGACCTACGGGCACCGCAGCGCTGGTCACCACATGGAGCGTTCCACTGATCGTTGTAGCGCTGACCCGATACCGGCCATCACGGAAGAGGCAGGCCGAGACCGTCGCGTCGATGGTGCCTTCGGGATCGATCGTCACCGCGTTGTCCGGGACGACGATGAGCCCTTCCGATCCGATGATCGCTGCGTCCACGATGTTGCGATGCCCGATGAACTTCGCGACGAACTCGGTTCCCGGGGCTTGCCATATCGCCTCGGGCGTATCGGTCCGAATGACTCTCCCGCCGTCGATGATCGCGAGCCGATCGGCGAAGCCCTCAGCCTCGAGCCGGTCGTGCGTCACGTAGACCGACGTGATGGCCAGTGATGCAGTGATCTCACGCATCTCGACGAGAAGGTCATCCTTCAACGCCTGGTCGAGCGATCCGAGCGGCTCGTCGAAGAGCACGACCGTGGGCTCCGGCGCGAGGGTACGGGCGAGTGCGACGCGTTGCTGTTCACCGCCCGAGAGCGAACCGATGCCACGGGACGCGTAGCCTGCCAACCCGACGATGGCGAGGAGCTCGTTCGCCTTTCCCGTCCTCGTTGTGGAATCGACGCCGCCCATGCGGAGGCCGTAGGCGACGTTCTCCCCGACGCTCAGGTGCGGGAACAGGGCGTAGTCCTGGAACATCAGGCCCACGTTGCGCTGGTGCGGAGGCAACCCCGTCACGTCGACGCCGCGGATGGACACGGTTCCCGTGTGCTGTGCGATCAGGCCTGCGATGACGCGCAGGATCGTCGACTTGCCCGCTCCCGAGGGGCCCATGATGGCGAACCGTTCCGCGTCGTCGACGACGAGGTCGATGTCGTCGAGGATCCTCGTCCCGGCGATGGACACGCCGACGGACCGCACGACGATGCTCATCGCCGGGATCCCCGTCGTCTGTCACCGAGCTCGATCACGAGGATCGCCGCAGCGGTGACGACCATGAGAAGCACGCTCATGGCGAGCGCAGCCCCGAACGGCACCTCGCCGGGCCGACCGAGGTACCGGAAGATCGCAATCGGTATGGTCGGCGTTGCCGGCCGCGCGATGAAGGATGTCGCTCCGAACTCACCCATCGAGATGGCGAATGCGAAGGCCGCTCCTACGAGGAGGGCGCGCCTGATGATCCGGACATCGATGGTGAGGAAGATCCGCAGGGGAGACGCACCGAGTGTCGCTGCGGCGTCCCGGAGGTTCTGGCCGATGCTCGCCAGCGACGGTGCGGCTGAACGCACGACGAAGGGAATGCCCACGAGGGCGTGTGCGATCGGGATCAGGATCACCGAGGCCCTGATATCGACAGGGCGGTCCAACGCCACGAGGAACCCGAAGCCGATCGTCACGGCTGAGGTGCCGAGTGGGAGCATCACGAACACGTCGAAGGCGCGCGCAACCCGTCGCGAGGCGTACGTGAGACTCGCGGTCGCGAGGATGCCTATGCCGGCAGCGATGATGAGGGCGGCGAAGGCGAATACGAGCGAGTTGAGGATCGCCTCGCTCGGGTCCACGAAGGCGGCGCTCGT
>CAZYGP010000341.1:0-1208 GCA_964647265.1 uncultured Acidimicrobiaceae bacterium
CAGAGCGATCGAGGCCGAGATGCGTCAGCTGCGGTCGGTCTCGTACCAAGCGCCACCCGATGTGTACCACAGGGTGATGGACGCCATCGGGCCATGGAGCGTGCCTGCGCCGGAACGCACTCGCGATCATCGCGCCGCTTTCGCTGCCGCTGCGGCTGTCGCGACTGCTCGGAGCGCGGTACGAGGCGAGGGTCACAGCCCGGTGGGCAGGTTTACACTTCCCAAGAGGTGTACATATACTCCACGGCCGAGCCCATCGCGTGGCCGGAGGGGTGTAGCTCCAATTGGCAGAGCGCCGGTCTCCAAAACCGGATGTTGTGGGTTCGAGTCCCGCCACCCCTGCGAACTACTGAGGAGTAGGCAGTTGAACCGTGAGATGCGTCGCCTCCAGGCGAAGGAAGAAGAGCGCTCCAAGAAGCGACGCTCGGAAGGCCCGCGCACGTCCAAGAAGGCTCCGAACGCCGACAGGCCCAGCTTCATCCAACGGACGAGGAAGTACTTCCGTGAGGTACGGTCCGAGATGAAGAAGGTGAACTGGCCTTCACGGGAAGAACTCACGACGTACACGATCGTCGTGTTCACGATGACCACCGTCCTCACGCTGATCGTATTCGGCATGGACTGGGTCTTCAACAGGGCAATCCTCTCGATATTGGATGCGATCACCTGATGGCCGAAGCAATCGAAGACATCGCAACGAGCGTCGACATCGCCGACGAGGATGTCGCGGACGACAACGTTCGGGCAAAGCCCCTCAGCCCCTATGACCTTCCCGGTGCCTGGTACGTCGTGCACTCGTACTCCGGATACGAGAACAAGGTCAAAGCGAACCTCGAGACCCGCGTCCGGTCCATGCACCTCGAGGACCGCGTATTCGACGTCGTCATCCCGATGGAGGACGTCGTCGAATACAAGAACGGCAAGAAGGTCACGGTCGAACGCAAGAAGTTCCCCGGGTACGTCCTCGTGCGCATGTACATGGACGATGACTCCTGGTATGCCGTGCGCAACACCCCGAACGTCACCGGTTTCGTGGGATCGGGCACGAAGCCGAGCCCCCTTTCGCGCCGCGAGGTCGAACGCATCCTCGGTGTCGAGAAGGAAGAGGGCACGAAGAAGGACAAGCCCACCTTCAAGCCCGCATGGGAGGTCGGCGAGACGGTGCGCGTCGTCGAGGGACCGTTCGCGGACTTCAACGGTGTCATCGA
>CAZYGP010000341.1:1218-2139 GCA_964647265.1 uncultured Acidimicrobiaceae bacterium
ATCGAGGACATCAACATCGACCAGTCGAAGGTTCGCGTGCTCGTCGATATCTTCGGTCGAGAGACGCCGGTCGAGCTGGGCTTCGACCAGATCATCAAGTACTGATACAGCGAGGAATCCGAACATGGGCCGCAAGAGACTGATGACCGTGCTCAAGCTGCAGATCCCTGCAGGAGCAGCAAGCCCCGCCCCTCCGGTGGGACCTGCGCTCGGCCAGCACGGCGTGAACATCATGGAATTCTGCAAGGCTTTCAATGCCGCCACGCAGGGCGCGAGGATCGAGAAGGGCTCTGCCATTCCCCACAAGGAGAAGGTCGGGTCCGTCACCAAGGCGCAGGTCCGCGAGATCGCCGAGACCAAGATGCCCGACCTCAACGCCAACGACATCGAGAACGCGATGCTCATCATCGAAGGTACGGCCCGCTCGATGGGCCTCGACGTCGTGGACGCATAGAACCCACCCCATGCCATAGACCCATGCCATAGAAGTGGAAGGGCTCCGCCCGCTACACCACGAAAGGAATCACCATGGCGATCACCAAGAACCGTGCCGACGTCGAACGCAGGTACGACAAGAACACGATGTATGCACCCGTCGATGCCGTCGAGCTCGTCAAGACCCTCGCATACGCGAAGTTCGACGAGTCGATCGACGTCGTGTTCCGCCTCGGCATCGATCCCCGCCAGGCGGATCAGATGGTGCGTGGCACCGTCTCATTGCCCCATGGGACCGGCAAGGACATCAGGGTGGCCGTCTTCGCGAACGACCAGGCCAAGGATGCGGAGGAGGCCGGAGCAGACATCGTGGGTGGGCAGGAGCTCGCAGATGCCATTGCGGCGGGGAGGGATCTCGACTGGGATGTCACGATCGCCTCGCCGGACATGATGCCAATCGTCGGGAAGCTCGGTCAGATCCTCGGA
>CAZYGP010000342.1:0-2129 GCA_964647265.1 uncultured Acidimicrobiaceae bacterium
TGAAAGCCTGGCGGCCGAGAGCAGGGTAGACGACCTCCGCGGGATGCCTAAGGTCGTCCTCGCTGGAGGTGAGCCGATCGAGGGCATCGTAGGTGTAGGTGAAATTCCCCCGCTCCGTGTTCCGGGAGGTGATGTTCCCCACTGGTGAGTAGTTGTAGCTGCGGTCGAGGATCGGGTTGCCGCCCGGATCCCGCGTTACAATTGCGCTCACCTGCAGGAGCGGATCATAGCCGCACTCCCGCACCCCGCCGCCCGGCAGAAGGATGCGGGTCGGGCGCCTCCAGCGGTAGCTCTGGTAGGTGACCTGCCCCTGGCCGGGAATGTCGATCGCAGCCAGGCGGTTGCCCGGGTCGTAGCGGTACTCGGTGCTCACGCCGGCCGGGTCGGTGAAGGATTGCTTCAGCCCGTTGGCGTAGTAACTGTATGCGATGGACTTTTCGAAAGACCCGTAGTGGACCCTCTCCCCGATCTTGCGCTGCAGATCGTCATAGGTGTAAGCGGCCGACGTTGTGCCGTCATCGTAGCCGACCAGGCTCCCCAGGCGGTCGTAGCTGAAATCGACACTCTTGACAGGGGTGGCGTGGTTGCCCGCGGCAAACTGCTCCTCCCGGATAAGTCGGCCGGCCGCATCGTAGGCAAAGCCGATCTTCTGGCCCTTGGCGTCAAAAACCGCCATGCGGTTGCCCATGGCATCGTACTCATAAAGCGTCACCGCACCCATCGGTTTGACAACCCGCACCAGGCGGTTGTTGCGGTCGTAGTCGTAGCGGGTGATGCCCGCGTTCGGGTCCTTGACCGCCGTGAGGTTCCCGCGCCTGTCGTAGGTGCGCTCCACCACCCCATTCAATGGATCCGTGACCCGGACGGGCCGGTTGAGCGCATCGTACTCGTAGTGCGTGGTATGGCCCTCCGCATCGACCTCCGAAATCAGGTTGCCGGCGGCATCGTAGGTGAAGCTGCGGGTGTAAGCGGTGCTGCTGTCGAGAACGTCCCGGGTGCGCACCAGCCGCTGCAATTCGTCGTAGTAGAGTCGG
The DNA here is from genome assembly GCA_964647265.1 of uncultured Acidimicrobiaceae bacterium. GTDB lineage: Bacteria > Actinomycetota > Acidimicrobiia > Spongiisociales > UBA5794 > SZUA-442. The sequence continues at coordinate 1,035 of CAZYGP010000342.1, forward strand.
CGCGAGTAGGTGGGAAAGTCGATCCGAACCGGCAGATACGATGAGGCGGCTGTAGCCATGGTCTCATCGTAGAGATAGCGGACCTCGTTGCCGGCACCGTCGCGCGTCTTTTGCAGGCGGCCCTCGTTGTCGTACTCGTTGAGGGAGACCCTTCCCTCCTGATCCACCCGGCGCACGGGCAGGTGGTCGGAGTTGTAGTCGGTGGTCACGTACTTGGCATAGGGATCAACGGCCCTGATCAGGTTGTTGTGGTCGTCGTAATCGAAGTCAAAGCGCTTGAGCAGGGCGTTGATGACCGCGGTGCGGTTGTTGGCCCCGTCGTACTCGTAGGCGGTCTTGTTCCCGAGCGGATCGGTCTGGGAGACGAGGCGGCCCGTATCGTCGTACTCGAACTCCCAGAGATTGCCGCGCGGGTCTTTCATCTCCAGGTGCTTGCCCATTGCATTGTATTTCAGAAACTCTGTGGTGTGGCCTTCCGGGTCAATGATGGCCGCGAGATTGCCGGCTGCATCGTAGCTGAAGCGGGTGATAGCTTCCTCGGTGGTGTAATCCCCCGCAACCGTGGCGCTGAGCAGCTGCCCAAACTCTTCGTAGGTGAAAAACGTGGTGCGCTCCGCGTCCGTGCCCACGGCTTCCACCTTCCGGACCAGACTGCCCTTCTCGTCATACTCAAAGGTGGAAACCGATCCTCTCGGGTCCACCACCCGGCTCACCTGGCTGAAGCGGTGGTCGTACTCGAAGAGGACTTTGGAGCCGTCCGGGTAGATGACGCGGGTCAAGTTCTCCCGCTCGTCATATTCCTTGCGGGTGATGTTCCCCTTCTCGTCGGTGATGATGTGGCTGCGCCCGTCTTTGATGATCTTGCGGATCGTGCGGCCGTTCACGTCCACCCGCCGGGTATGCCCTTCCCGGTCGTACCAGACCTCCTCGAAGCGGCCCGATGAGGTGCGGATTTCGGCGTAGGATTCGTATCTATCCTCGTCGAAGTCGTAGTCGAAGAAGTGCCCCTTGCCGAGGCGGTCCCGAACGGAGGCGACGCCGCCGTATTCGTCGTAGGTGATGAGGGTGGGCCGGCCACCGGCATCCACGCTGCGA
>CAZYGP010000343.1:0-2118 GCA_964647265.1 uncultured Acidimicrobiaceae bacterium
GTTGCCGGCCCGGGTGATCCCGCGTGCGTGGATGCTGGATCCGCTTGAATGCTCTCCCGGTACAAGGCCGGGAAACGCCATCAACCTGCGAGGGAGATCCGGTTGTCGTGCCGGGATCGGCCAACAACGGCTCAGCCGCGCCAGAACGTCGGCGTGAACAGGATCAGCACCGTGAACAGCTCCAGCCTGCCGAGCAGCATCCCCGCCGAAAGCAGCCACTTGGCGGCGTCGGGCAGGGATTGGAAATTGCCGGCAGGTCCGACAGTGGGGCCGAGACCCGGGCCGACGTTGCAGATGGCCGTCGCGGCGCTGGAGACGGCCGTGACGAAGTCGAGCCCAAGCATGCCGAGCCCGACTGCCAGCAGCGCGAAGCACACCCCGAAGACGAAGAAGAAGCTCAGCACCGAGGTGATCACCTCGTCGGGAATCGGCCGACGGTTGTAGTACGGAATGGTGACTTCATGCGGACGGATGAGATGGTGGAACTGAGTGTTGGCAGCCGCCCACAACACCTGGAAGCGAAAGATCTTGATGCCGCAACTAGTCGACCCGGTGCAGCCGCCGATGAACATGACATAGAAGAAGATCGGTCCGGCGAAAGCGCCCCACAACCCGTAGTCGGAGGTAGCGTAGCCGGTGCCGGTCATCGCCGAAACGATGTTGAACGAGGCGTAGCGAAGCGACGACAGAATGTCGAAACCGGACTCACGCCAGAGGAACAACGCGGTAATGAGGGTCGCCGTGGCGAGGATTGCCAGAAACCAGCGCACCTGCGAGTCCTGGAGCAGTTCTCGCGGATGGCCATGAAGCGTTCGCAGGAAGAGAACGAACGGAAGTCCTGCGACGATCATGCCGACGGTGATGATGCCATCGATCAGCGGACTATCGAACCCCCCGACTGAGGCATCGGTCGTCGAGAACCCGCCGGTCGCCATGGTCGTCATCGCGTGAACGACCGCCTCGAGGCCGGTCATGCCGGCCAGCCACAGGGCGATCGCCCAGGTCGCCGTCAGTCCGACGTAAACAAGGCTCAGCATCGCCGAGATCTGCGCAGCCCGCGGCATCATCTTCTCGCCGGTCTCGAACGCCTCGACCCGGAACATCTGCATGCCACCGATCCCCAGCATCGGCATAAGCGCGATCGCCATGACGATGATCCCCAAACCGCCCAGCCACTGAAGGATGCCCCGCCACAACAGGATCCCGGGTGGCGCGTTGTCGAGCCCGACGATCACCGTCGAACCGGTGGTGGTGATCCCTGACATCGATTCGAAGAAGGCATCAGTCAAGCTCATCTCCAGTTCGGAGAACATGAACGGCAGTGCCCCGAACAGAGTGAGCGCCAGCCAACTCGCTGTCGTCATCACGAACGCTTGGCGGACCGACATTCGGAAGCGACCGGTCTGGCAGGTGAGCACGAGGGAGATACCGACAAACAGCGTTACGGCGGAGGAAACCGCGAATACTTGCCAATCCGAATGTCCGCTTATCGCGTCGACAGCGGCCGGGACCCACATACTGACGGCCAGCGCCGCGATCAGGATACCGACGACAAGAAAGACGGGACGGAAGTCCAACAATGGTTCGACCCTTGCGTCAGACCCGAAGGAAAAGCCCAGCAACACAAATCCAACGTCGGCCGCAGGTCAAGGCGGAAACGCCTCAGGGTAATTGCTCACCGAGTGGTGACAGCGGCTACGGGGTGACGGGAACTGGTTGCGCTTCGAGGGCGAGGCGGATGGCTTTGAGGAGGGCGATGCCTCTTCGTCGTGCGGTTTCGATGACAGAGCGGACATCGGCATCGAGGTTGGCGCCCCACTCGGAGCGGAAGCAGTTGGTGATTTTGCGGAATGTCCGTCGTCAGATGATTTGAGACTACTGAGGGCGGTTACGAACGGAGGCTCTGGCTCATCTGGGTTTGAGGTTATGCAGCCTGCGTGTGGTGCTGCAAGCGGCGATTGGCGATGGTCTGCCGTTTGATCTTTTCGCGTCTCATGAGGATCGTCTGGCCGCGGCCGAAGTAGACGTCGGCGGGGGTAAGATTGTCGAGGCTCTCATGGTAGCGCCCAGGGGAATCGCATTTGGCCTTGAGGGATGGCGAGACGGGGGTTGCGTGGG
>CAZYGP010000344.1:0-2113 GCA_964647265.1 uncultured Acidimicrobiaceae bacterium
AGACGGTGTCGTCCCTCGATGTGGGAGGCAGTGCAGGGGGAGTGACCCAGGTCCGCGAGTCGGCGGCGAGGCTCATCGCACACGCGAAGTCGACGGGCACGCCCGTCATCCTCGTCGGTCACGTCACGAAGGACGGGTCGATCGCCGGACCCCGAACCCTCGAGCACATGGTCGACGTCGTCCTGTACCTCGAGGGCGACAACCAGCAGGGCCTGCGGTTCCTTCGCGGGATCAAGAACCGGTACGGATCCGTGAACGAGGTCGGTGTCTTCGAGATGACGGCAGAGGGCCTCGCCGAGGTTCCCGATCCCAGCGGTGTCCTCATCGGCGGTCGGGACGGTGACGCCGCAGGGTCGATCCTGTTCCCGACGATCGAGGGGCGTCGGCCGATGATGGTCGAGATCCAGGCGCTCGTCGTGCCCGCACAGATGGACCAGCCGCGTCGTGCCGTCAACGGGTTCCCGACATCGAGGGTGCACCAGATCCTCGGTGTCATCGATCGCCACGCATCGATACCCCTCGGCCACCATGATGTGTATGTGAGTGTGATGGGTGGAGTGCGGATCACCGAACCCGGTGCGGACCTCGCCGTTGCACTCGCCATCGCATCCTCGTATGCCGACATTCCGCTGCGTCGCACTGCTGCGTGGGGTGAACTGGGCCTCACGGGGGATGTCAGGCCTGCCAGCAGATCAGCCCTGCGGCGGTCCGAAGCCCTGAGGATCGGCGCGGATCCGATCCTCGCTCCGGAGGAGGCGACCACGCGCCTCTTCGAGATCCTGATCGAGTGCGGGTTCGGATCTGTCATCCGATGATTGACCGGACAGGGGTTCCGACCTCGCCCCCGTCGAACGACTAGCCTGCTGATCGATGACTCCGCAGGCCGCCGCATCCCTCGACCTCCTCCGCCGGTTCGCACCAGGTACACCGCTGCGCAATGCTGCAGAGCTCGTGATGGCTCAGGGAACGGGTGCGCTCGTGCTGATCGGTGCCGGGCCGAAGGTCGAGTCCGTCACCGCAGGAGGCTTCAGGCTCGACGATGCCCGGTTCACGGCGCAGCGTCTCGCAGAGCTCGCGAAGATGGACGGTGGCATCGTCGTCGACGATGAGTCCGGCAGGATCCTGGCCGCGAACGTGCACTTCATGCCCGATCCTGACATCGAGACAGTCGAGACGGGTACCCGGTTCCGCACCGCGGAGCGCCTGGCACGTCAGACTGGGCATGCGGTCCTGGCCGTGTCCGAGGAGGGTCACCTTCGGGCCATCGTGTTCTCTGGCGAGGTCCAGTTCCAACTGCACTCTGTGACCGAGCTGCTCGCAGAGGCGAATCAGCGACTCCAATCCCTCGAGCGCCTCCGTCACCAGTTCGACGACGCGGTTGCGCGCCTCGATCGATATGAGATCGATGGCGTGGTGTCGATACGGGATGTGGTGGGAGTGATCCAGAGGGCGGCGGTCATCCGCAGAATCGGGGATGACCTCGACACCATCTCAGCCGAGATCGGCGACGAGGCAGCACTCCTTGCGCTCCAGGCGGAGGACTTCGAACACGGGGTCTCCGAAATCGCGGACCTCGTCAACGCCGACTACCAGGCGCGCAAGCCGCGCAAGGGCTCGACCGTGCTCCGGCGGCTGGACGACCTCGAGCACGACGACCTCTACAGCGCCGACGAAATCGCCATGATCCTGGGGTTCGGTTCCCTCGACGACCTTGCGGTTCCGCGCGGCATCCGAGCGCTCGCCGATGTGCCGCGTCTCCCAGAGGTCGTCCGTGACTCCATCCTGCGACGTTTCTCCAGCTACGACCAGCTGATGGTCGCCTCCGCAGAGAAGCTCGCCGAGGTGGACGGTGTCGGGAGGACGAGAGCGACGACGATCCGGAACTACCTGGCGCGTCGCGGAACCTCTGTTTCGCCGTTCGACTCCCACGCTTAGCGAACGCGGACACGCTGTCCGGTACACTGAACGATTCCGACGATCCTCGAGGTTCCGTGGCCACCAAGAAATCCACACCTGCGTCCGAAGCGGCGAAGCCTGCGGCGAGCAAGCCTGCGGCGAAGCCTGCGGCGAGCAAGCCTGCGGCCAAGAAGCCTGTGGCGAGCAAGCCTGCGGC
>CAZYGP010000345.1:0-2097 GCA_964647265.1 uncultured Acidimicrobiaceae bacterium
ACGGCGAGCCGCGAGCGTCGATGGGACTCGTGCTTCAACAGGGAATTCACCTACCTCCACGGCCACGCGGTCCGTTCATCGACCAAGTCGCGGTATCGACAGTGGATGACCCACAAACTCTCCTACTGGTACGACCAGTTCGGGTCCTCGGGCTGTGTCGGGTGCGGACGGTGCATCACGTGGTGCCCTGCCGCGATCGACATCACCGAGGAAGTAGCCAGGCTCAGTGCACGCCAGGAGGTCACGGTATGACCCTTGCATCCTTGCGCTCATCGAGCCCGTGGTTGGCTTCCCTCGACGACCGCTCTATCGCCCTGCTCGACCCGCTCGGGAAGGAGGAGACCTTTTCGCAGGGGGACATCCTCTTCCGCGCCGACGGCATCGCCGATCGCTTCTACGTGGTGGCTTCGGGAACGGTCGCACTGCTCCTCGCGGGTCCCTCGCGCCCACCCGTCACGATCCAGACGGTCGGTCGTGGCGGGCTCCTCGGGCTGAGCTGGCGCCTCGCTCCGCACAGATGGCAATGGACCGCCAAGGCCATCGACGACGTGACAGCCCTCCGTTTCAATGCGCTCGATGTCCGGGCGATGTGCCAGGAACATCCCGAACTCGATGGAGTGCTTCTCGAGGTCGTCGCCCAGGAGGCGGCCCGACGACTCCAGAACGTGCGGATGCAGCTCCTCGACCTGTACGGAAGGACGTGACACATGACGACCGTGTTGGAACCACGAGTGCCGGCGGTGGGAGCCGACCCCATGTTCCTGCGTCCGTTCAGGGTGTTCTCGACGCGCCGCGACACGGCTGACACGGTGACGCTCGAGCTCGTCGCTGCCGACGGTGGCGCGCCCCTGGTCTTCAAGCCCGGACAGTTCACGATGATGTACGTCTATGGCGTCGGCGAGGTCCCGATCTCGATCGCCGGTAATCCGGCTACTCCCGAGACCCTCGTGCACACGGTGCGTGCCGTCGGAGCCGTCACGAACGCGATCTGTGCGCTCGAACGCGGGGACACGATCGGGATCCGCGGCCCGTACGGAACCCACTGGCCGATCGAGGACGCAACCGACCACGACGTCATCATCGTTGCTGGCGGCATCGGCATCGCACCTGTGCGCCCGGTGATCCACCATCTCATGACCTATCGCCCCGACTACCGATCCGTGTCCATCGTGTACGGCTCGCGATCCCCGGCCGATCTCCTGTACACGGAGGACATCCACCGCTGGCGGTCGAGGTTCGACACGAACGTGCAGGTCACCGTCGACAGGGCGGACGACTCGTGGCTCGGCGACGTCGGGGTTGTGACTCCGATGCTCGACCGGTTGTCCTACGAGCCAGAAGCCACGGCTGCGATCGTCTGTGGTCCCGAGATCATGATGCGGATCGTCGCCAGGGAGCTCGTGAACCGCGGCGTCTCCGCCGACCAGATCTGGGTCAGCCTCGAACGGAACCTCAAGTGTGGGCTCGGCTACTGCGGACACTGCCAGATCGGACCGGCATTCGTCTGCAAGAACGGACCTGTTGTGAGCTACGAGAGCGTCTCGACCCGGTTGGGAATGGAGGAGCTGTGACCACCACTGCGACCCGCAAGCCCACAGTTGCGGTATGGAAGTTCGCATCCTGCGACGGGTGCCAGCTCACGCTCCTCGACTGCGAGGACGAGTTCCTCTCGATCGTCGGAGCGATCGACATCGCGTACTTCCCGGAGGCGACGAGGGCCCAGAGAGACGGTCCGTATGACCTGTCCATCGTCGAGGGATCGATCACGACACGCCACGACGCCGAGCGAATCCACGACATACGCGCCGCGTCGAAGACGCTGATCACGATCGGCGCCTGCGCCACGGCTGGCGGCATCCAGGCGCTCAAGAACTGGGCGGACGTCGACGCGTACACCTCGATCGTGTACGCCCATCCCGAGTACATCTCGTCCCTCGAGACATCGACCCCCATCTCCGACCATGTAGAGGTCGACTTCGAGCTCCGCGGGTGCCCGATCTCGAAGCACCAGCTCGTCGAAGTGATCGACGCATTCGTGCACGGGCGCAAGCCCGCAACCCCGGCACACACGGTGTGCGTCGAGTGCAAGTTGCGGGG
>CAZYGP010000346.1:0-2097 GCA_964647265.1 uncultured Acidimicrobiaceae bacterium
CCCTGGGGCGGAGACGACTACCTCGTGCACCGACAGGGCGACGGTCCGGGACTCGATGCGGGCTTCACGACATCTCAGGACGGCGAGCCACTGACCGTGGCGACGATCGAGGTGGACGACCTGCCCGGCGCCATGGCGCGGGTCATCGTCGCAGGAGGAGAGATCGTCGTGCCGAGGTTCACGATCCCCGGTGTCGGCCACGCGTCCTACTTCACCGACACCACGGGCATGATCGTGGGACTCCTCGAGCGGGGTCCGGACGCAGGAGGGGACGAGGCAAGCCCATGAGTCCGCCTGCTCACACGCCGTGAGGGATGTGGTCTGACCGCGGCCAAGGGACCATGTCCGCACCGAGATCCCGACTGCCGCTCTACCCGTTCATCCGCTGGATCAGCTTGTAGACCTCGACCGCACCGATGACGCCTGCGGCACCGAGGAGCGCCATGCCGAAGTGTGCCGGATCGAGGGCGTCGGTACCGAAGACGCGCTGCAGGAAGGGGACGTACAGGATCGCGAGGTGCGCAGCGATGCCAACGGCCACTGCACCGATCATCGCCCTGTTCGAGAACAGCCCGACCTTGAACAGGGAGCGCTTCTGTGACCTCACCTCGAGTGCGAGTCCGAGCTGACCGAAGATCAACACCGTGAACAGCACCGATTGCCATTGCGCGTCGCCGGAGTCCCACAGGAGATAGCCCGGCACGAGCGTGACGACCGAGAGCACGACACCGAAGATGGCTATGAAGCGGGTGGTGCCGCCACCGAAGATCGTCTCGGTCGCCGATCTCGGCTTTCGAAGCATCACGTCGTCCTCCGCAGGCTCGACGCCCAGCGCGAGGGCCGGAAGCCCGTCGGTCACGAGGTTCATCCACAGGATCTGGAGCGGCAGCAGGGGTAGGGGCATGCCGAGCAGTGGTCCGACGATCATCACGAGGATCTCCGACATGTTGCATGTGAGGAGGTAGGCGATGAACTTGCGGATGTTGTCGTAGATCACCCGCCCCTCTTCGACGGCGGCGACGATCGTCGCGTAGTTGTCGTCGAGGAGCACCATGTCAGCTGCCTGCTTGGAGACATCGGTGCCTGTGATGCCCATCGCGATCCCGATGTCCGCCCTCTTGAGGGCAGGGGCATCGTTGACGCCGTCACCCGTCATCGCAACGAGCTGACCGTCGGACTGGAGCGCGTCGATGAGGTCGAGCTTGTGTTCCGGGGAAACCCTCGCGAACACTGACACCGACTTCGCCGCGTGCCTCACCTCGTCGTCCGACATCTCATCGAGCTCAGGACCGTCGATCACAACCGAACTGGTCGTGACGCCGATCGACTGGGCGATATGGCTCGCCGTGAGAGGGTGGTCCCCTGTGATCATGACGGGCCGGATGCCTGCTGCCATCGTTGCGGCGATGGCCCCCGGAACGGCCTCGCGGGGCGGGTCGATCAGACCGAACATCCCGACGAACACGAGGTCCTCCTCGGTGTCGGGTCCCGGATCCGGCGAATCGGTGGGCTTGACTGCCATGCCGAGCACCCGCATGCCCCTACTCGCGAGCTCGGTCTCCGCTGCAGCGATCCGCTCCCTGGCCTGTTCGTCGATCGGCAGGATCCGATCGTCGACCCACACCCGATTCGCGTGCTCGAGGAGTCCGATGACGGCACCTTTCGTCAACCCGACATAGTCGGGCAGACGGTCCTCGGCCGCGAGGAACAGTGCCTCCAGCTCCGAAGGAACGTCCTCGATCGACTCAGGTGTCCTGTGGATGGTCGTCATGCGTTTGCGCTTCGAGTCGAACGGGACCTCCCCCACCCTTGGCATGACCGTCTCGATGGCGGGCTTGAGCACGCCGATCCTGGCTCCGATGACGACGAGGGCACCCTCGGTTGGATCGCCGATCGCCGTGAACGTGTCTTTCTGGCGGAGGGACGCGTCGTTGCACAAGACACCCGTGAGCACGGCGAGCTGGATCGAGGGGAGGACGTCGCCCTCGGGGAGGGCGTCGTGCTCGAACTCGTGCTGCCGATTCGCCACATCGAGAATGACAGCCGTCATGCGGTTCTCGGTGAGCGTCCCGGTCTTGTCGGTGCCTATGACACTGA
>CAZYGP010000347.1:0-2088 GCA_964647265.1 uncultured Acidimicrobiaceae bacterium
TGACGACGAGCGCGAGAAGAAAGAGTTTCCTGGTCACGAGCGCAAGGTACGGTGGACTGCGAGGCTCAAGGAACTGCCGATGAGACCGGCAGCAACCCCGAACAGCAGGACCAGCGCACCCTGCCTGAGGAGGAAATCGTTCTGGATCGCGAGGTTGATCCAATCCGGGAGGTCCGCAAGCCTGTCCACAGCCAGCTGCTGTGCGACGACGATGAACGTGACGGCAAGCGCGCCGCCAAGCAACCCTTCCAAAGCCCCTTCGATGAGGAAAGGCGTTCGTACGAACCAGTTGCTCGCTCCGACGAGTCGCATGATCTCGATCTCCTCGCGGCGAGCATAGATCGCCATGTGGATCGTATTGGCGATCAAAGCAACCGCGGCAACCCCGAGAGCAACGGCCAACAGCCAGAACATGATCTGCAGACCGTCGCGGAGGGCGATCATCGCGTCGATGGCCTCACCTGCGGACTTCACCTCCTGTACGCCTGCGGTCGCGCCCAGCCGCGTGACGATGAGGCTGTAGTCCTCAGGATCGACGGGCTGGACGCGCAGTGAGGCAGGCATCAGGTCCGGGTTCTCATCGAGAACCCGGAGAATCGCCTCGTCATTCGAGAACAGCACCTGCGCTTCTTCGAAGGCGTCCTGCTTCGAGACGTAGAACACGTCCTGGACCTGGGGCCACGAGAGAACCTCCGCCTGCAGCTCGACCGTGTCCTCGGTGGTCACGTCGTCCTGGAGGAAGGCGATGACGCGAACGTCCTCGGCCCACTGCAGCGTGTTGACACGCACGATCTCCCCGAAGACCACCGTGCCGAAGGTGAGCGTGAGGGAGATGAACACGGCGAGGATTGCACCGAGCACCACCAGTGCGTTGCGGCCGAGGTTGTTGAACGCTTCCTTGAAGAGGTACGAGACCTGGGTCACGGGACCACCTCGATCTCGTCGGTGTCATCGGCGTTGTCCGGGGCATCAGGCGTGTCGGCTGAGCCGAGTCCGTCGTACTCCCCGACGACCTCGGTCTCGTCTGGCTCGAACACTGCCTCGACACCGGCGGTCGCAGTCACCGTCGGCCCGGACGAATCGTCGGAAGGCTCGACAACGGCATCATCTGAAAGCTCGGCGGCATCGACGACGAGCGGGGGCGACGAGCCGTCGGCGGTCGCTACGGCGACGATCTCCACGTCACCGGACTCGGTCGTCACAGCGGTGATCTCTCGAGTCTCGTAGATGCCCCGAGACTCGTCTCGCGCGATGCGACCGCGGTCGAGCTGGACTACGCGCCTTCGCATCGCATCGACGATGGCGTGATCGTGCGTCGCCATCACGACGGTGGTCCCCGTTCGGTTGATGCGGTCGAGGATCCTCATGATGCCGACGGACGTACCGGGGTCGAGGTTCCCGGTCGGCTCGTCCGCTAGCAGGATGAGCGGTCTGTTGACGAAGGCACGTGCGATCGCCACGCGCTGCTGCTCTCCGCCCGAGAGCTGGCGGGGAAGGCTGTCAGCTTTGGCCGAGAGCCCGACGAGCTTGAGTACCTGCGGAACCTGGTTGCGTACGACGGATCGGTGCTTGCCGGTGACTTCCATCGCGAACGCCACATTCTCGTAGACGTTCTTGGTCGGAAGAAGCTTGAAATCCTGGAACACGGTGCCGATCGAGCGACGGAGGTGCGGGACCTTCCAATTGGCGAGATCGGACGCGTGCTTGCCGGCGACCCACAGATCGCCGTTCGTCGGTGCCTCTTCGCGCATCATCAAACGGATGAGCGTCGACTTGCCGGAGCCCGATGCCCCGACGAGGAAGACGAACTCGCCCTTTGCGATGTCGAGGTCGATGTCCTTGACGGCAACGGTGCCGCCCGGATACACCTTGGTGACGTTTTCGAGTTTGATCATGGGATTGACTCAGGGAGTGGCCGGGCGCTCTGGCTTGTGGCCGACCATCCTTGCGAGGTTACCCCCGCATCTCGGGAACTCTCGGCTTTGGCGATGCTCCGTCCAACGGCCGATCACGCGAGCGTTCGACGGTCCCTTCACCGGCGCGGACTACGCCTCTTCCTGCTCCGAGCGTCGCCAGTGGAGGTAGGAG
>CAZYGP010000348.1:0-988 GCA_964647265.1 uncultured Acidimicrobiaceae bacterium
AGGAAGGACGATCCCGATTGGGCCGAGAGGCCGCTGAGAAGCTCCTCGTTCTCCGCCTGCCAGTCCACCGCCGTCACGCCGTCCGTCTCCAGCCGAGCGGCGACCTCGTTGGACGCGAAGACGTCGTCGACCTGGATCTCGATCGCCGAGTACTGGTCGTTGGAAAGGCCCAACGCAGAAGCCCCGGAATCCGCATCGAGGAACGCCAGCCGCTCGTTGGCGGCGGATGATCCGAGATCGACGATCCCCGTGACGGTGTACTCGCCGATGCCGCCATCTGGCAGCGTGACCACGATGGCGTCGCCCGGTTCGATACCGGTCGACTCGGCGAATGCGGTCCCTACGAGCAGTTCCGCGTCCTCGAGCGAGTAGATGCCAGCTGTGATTGCGTCATCGAGGCCGTACACCGAGTCGAGATCGTCTGCGGTCCCGGCGGTCACACTCAGCGCCGTGCTGTTGTCCCCCTCGGTGAAGATCACCGACAGGCGGCGCACGGCAATGGCGGCCGTGACCTGCGGATCCTCGAGTGCGGACCGGGCGAGGTCGCCGGACACCGTCCCGCCGTCGTCTGGCAGGAGCGTGACGTGGGGTCGGGATCCGACGGTGGTATCGATCAGATCGGCTTGCAGGCTCGAGATGAGGGAGCCGACGAACACGACGACGGCGATGCCGACCCCAATTCCGGCGATGATCAGCGACGTCTGACCCAGCGACGAGCGCAGAAAGCGTGTGGCGATGGACAGCGAGAGCATCAGAATCCCTCTGGAGCGGGGATCGCACTCGGGTCGAGGACCATCTCGTCGTCCCATCCTTCGTGCTCGTGTGCGAACGCCGGACCGCCGACCCAGATCCGGAGGCCCGGGTGGGCAACCTCGAGGCCGTGGGCATACTCTCGAAGGCGAACGCGATGGAAGTGCGTCGAGGCCGAGAGGGCGATTGCGTCGGCACCGAGCTCGGCCACGGCAGCGACCATCTCGGGCAAGGGGAC
>CAZYGP010000348.1:998-2080 GCA_964647265.1 uncultured Acidimicrobiaceae bacterium
GACGTTCGCTCCGAGGAACTGGGGACGCCAACCTGCCAGCGCGAACCGATCTGCGAGCATCCGGAGGCCGAGGTCGTGGTACTCGTCAGCTGGCGCCGCGAGGATCACCGTGCTCGTTCGACCGTGGCCGGCCGCCTCCTCCACCCGGAGCGCGCATGCCTCCACGATGGACCGCACGACGCCGCTCGCGAAGTGCTCTTGCCAGACCTCTGCCGTTCCACGCTGCCAGGCCGCGCCGAGTTCGACGAGCATGCCGGACAGGTCCCGGTACAGCCCATCGATCGTGACCTGCCCGGAGTCGACCGCCTCGAGGGCCACGGCGATTGCGCGGGGTCGGTCGTAGGCCGCAATAGCGGCTTCGAGCCTCTGACGCACCGGTGAACGGTCAGTCATGGACGGTGTGCTCCCTCTCCCGGGCATGGTCGATCATGTGATGCTCGACGATCACGACGAGTACGGAACCGACAGCCGCGCCGGATGCCATCGTTCGTGCGGAATCTCAGACCGCGTCGGCGCATCGTAACCCCGAGGTCACCCCCGGCTGTCGCAGCCCGCGGAGACCACGGTCGCGAACGTCTCGGCGATGGCAGGTATGGCCAGCGTCGCCGAACCCTCGATGAACCCTCCTCGGCGTGCGGCGAGGCTGCGCAGCGGGTTGTCCCTGGTGTTGACGTCGATCAGGGTGGCGCCCGCCCGTTCGGCGATGCCTGCGAGGCGTCCGGCTATGGGGACGCCGCCCGAGGTGCCTGCGGTGATGCACAGGGTGGCGGCTGCGACGGCTCGCTGGGCGGTGGCGAGGCCGTAGTTCTCCTCGTCATAGAACTCGTCGAACCACAGCACGTGGGGTCGGGACGGGGCCTCACAGATCGGGCACACGAGCAGTTCGAGGTGCTCGTCGGTGAGTTCGTCATCTGGCGTCCAGCCGTTGAACGCATCGGTGATCGGCCATACACCCGAGCACCCCTGGGTGCATCTCATACCCTCGAGGTGGCCGTGGAGCTCGATCATCTCCTCGGGGAGGCTCCCGGCCCTGCGGTGGAGCCGGTCGATGTTCTGGGCGATGAGCATGAATCGGCCCTCGA
>CAZYGP010000349.1:0-2067 GCA_964647265.1 uncultured Acidimicrobiaceae bacterium
GAAAGGAGTTTGGTGATTGAGTGTACTGTCCCCGAAACCCCCACAATAGCGCCCTCATTCGCTGAATACCGGGAATTGCGTGAGCCATGTCAGCTCCCATCAATCATAATTCTGCCACACTTACAGTTGATCAGATCAGCGTTCATAAGCGACTTTGGGAAACGGCGACAGTGTGTTCCCGGTTGCCCGTCATTTCTCCCGATTGACCTGAACGGCGCGCTCAATCCGAAACTCAGCCGAGACGACCTCTTTAGTCTGTGCGCTGACTTCGTAACGTTCATCCATGGTTGTGTATTCGTAATAACCTGCCTTCAGCGTCGATATTGCGGCAGGCTCCACCAACGCGGCCTCCTCCGCGTCCGTCAGGCGCAACCGCACTCTAATCGTCGCGCTCTCACCAGGCTTGAGATCGAGAAGCGAATCAGGTTCCGTCTCGGATCCGAATGTGACGCCTGCCACCTGGCCCACGAATGCATTCTCTCCTGGCTGAAAGTAAATGGTAAGGACTAGAGTGCGGCGCCTGCGGTTGCCGTCCCGGTGGACTGATTGATTGCGCGAGAACGGAATTGCGATGACCCCTGTTCCGTCGTTTTCGAGGCTCACCTCCGCGACCAACCGTTGCTTTTCCCTGTCGTGCGTGGCCGATAGGATTCGAAGGGCAAGCGGCAGCGAGTAGCTCACAGGACCGACAGGTCCGCCTGAGGAGGCGCCGATGCTGATTCCGGGTATACGAAATTTTGTACTGCCTGCGGGATCCGGCTCGGTCAGGTCGAGTCTGTGCTTGTTCTGCGCGGAAATGAACGTACCCGCGATCAGAAGTATTGCTAGTGTCCTGTTCTTAATGCTCATGGGCAACTACCGTAGCCTTTTCCTAAGTCATAGTTGATGTTGCCCAAGAATACGCCAAACATAGAATAATTCACCGGATAGGGTTCTACCTGCATTAAAGCCCCAATCGCAGCATAGCGTAACACTAAACTGTTGTTCGTCTGCTGCCCAAACTCTTGCGCCGAAGCACCTGGTAAACCCACTCTGGATTCGAAGTAAAGACCTGGGTTATGCACCGTCAGTGCGTTCTTGTAATGGACGTAATGACTCGCAGTGACGAGTCCGGCTTCATGACGGATTGTCTGCGTCAATAAAGACCCATGCCAGATATAACCACACGCTCCATATTGTTTGATCGAGAACAGCGAAATGCTGTTTTCGAGATCGGGATTAATTACGTACTTGAAGAAAGTTTGCGAAGGTGACGTCTGCAATGGGTTGGCATGATATAGAAAGCCGTCGTTAGGGCCGCTCTGCACGATATCTACGTCACCTTCAGAGTGTCCCATACGCTGCTCAGCCCACCCAAGTCCCGAATTGCTTCCGACTGGAACGGGAGGCGTTGGGAGAGTAAAGATTACGCCGTTGGCCACTTTGACGGGATCTACAGGCGAGCTGCCCCATGGTCGCGCCGTGACTTGAATCGACGACTGGCTGCTTCCGTACGATGTGAAATTCACCGTTACAGTGCCCCCTGCCACCATCGTCCCGCCCCAGGATAGCGTTCCTGATGGCCCGTTGACCGTTGCGCCGCCGCCGCTGAATTGCCAGCCAGCGATCCGCCCCGCAATGATTCCCGTCACCTGGCAGTTGACACTCTGCCCCCGGGTGAGTGTCCCCGGTGTGCATGTCAGCACTACCGGCCCGACCTGCACCTGCATCGGGTTCGCGTGAACGTACATGCCGCTTTGGTCGCAACAAGCCGTGGATGTCAAAAGCGCACTGCCACTGTACAGCGCTTCCAGGTCGCTCGGTTGTCCTGGCCGATCTGTCACCCTGACAGCTCCACTGCTGGACTCAATTGGAAATGCCCCAAAGTGGCACCCGGAGATGTGATCGCACGTTCTCACTAGTGCGGAATCAGTATGACCCACGGGCATCTGCGCGGGTGGATAAATGTGGAACCAGTCGTGCTCAGTCACTTGGGTAAACTGGCCATAATACGGCGCCATCATCAGCCGACTCTGGCTGATCGAATGCTGTTTCACCATCAATTTCCCCGTGGGCTTCTTCGTCCGG
>CAZYGP010000350.1:0-2064 GCA_964647265.1 uncultured Acidimicrobiaceae bacterium
TGATAGCGGTCGAACAGCCGTGTGAGCCGGCTGTCGTCGATTCCGTCGCCATCGTCCATGACGAACAAGGAGACGACGCCGACTCCCTGCTCTCCGAAGATCTCGATGTTGGGTCCGCCGTGCTTGACCGCGTTCGACACGAGGTTCCTGAGGATCTGTCGGAACCGCTGCCTGTCGACGACGCCCGTCGCACCTGTCTCCGTGAACCTGATCGTGGCCCCCGTCCGGACGAAGGGATCGATCACGGTCTCGATCTCAGGATCCAGCCCAAGCTCCTCGATCATGAGCGCAACGTTCCCGGTCTCGATCTGGCCAGCCGTGATGAGGTCGTCGACCATCCTCGAGAGGTCGGTTGCCTCACTCACGATGAGGCCCGTGAGTTCCTTGGCCGTCGCAGCATCGTCGAGCGCCCCTTCGTCGAGCGCGAGGGCGAAGCCGTAGACGCCGGTGAGCGGTGTCCGTAGCTCATGGGACAGGTTGGTGACGAACTCGTCCTTCGATGCGATGACCGCACGCTGCTGTTCGAGTTCCCCGAGGAGCCTCTCGCTCTCGCGACGGCGCTTCATGACGGACCGCAACATGAGCATCGCGAGGAGTGGGATCACGACGATGGCGAGGAACCTGACGCCATCGGCGGCGCGCCCCGCGTACTCCCCGAGGACCAATGCGTCCGCTACCCGCTGATCGCGCACGTCGACGAGCGCGCCGATCGTCGACGTGTAGGTCGCCCCATCGAGTTCCGGAAGGGGATCATCTGCGGTGAGGGTTGCGAGGTCGGTCAGCAGAGCCTCGATGGCTGCCAGGTACGACTCTGAGGTGTCCGACAGAAGGGAGGTCTCGTCGACCTCGAGCTGTGAGGTCAAGAGCTCGGAACGGCTCCGATACTCATCAGCCAATCGGGTCACCTGATCGATGGACCTGGCCTTCGCCTCATCCGAGTAGAGGCCGGCAGCGTTTCCCTGGGCGACCAGCGCTGCGTTGACGGCGGCGTTGCGAACCGTCGATGCCGAGGTGATCGTCGCCTCGGCCATGATGGCGACCTGGCCCTCCCTCGCGACCTTGGACGAGCCGTCCCCCGTGGCGACGATCGAGAGAAGGACGAGGGTGGCAGCGAGCGCGACGACGACACCGATGACCATCAGGATGCCCGAGAGCACTCTGCGCACGCTGGAACCTCCGTCGGAACTCTTGACTCGTTGTCGGCACCGGATGCCCGGGGCTTGAGCCTCGCCACCTCAAGAAGATGTCGACCGATGCCGATGGGATCATGTGAGCAGAATCGGCAGTCGCCTTGCAGTGGTGCTCGTCGCCGCGACGATCGGTCTCTTCGCCGCGGCGTTGCCTGCTCTTGGTAGCAGCGAAGAACTCGACGCTGTCGTGCAGTCCGCCGACAACAAGAACCAGGAGATCCTCAACAGGTTCACCATCTCGGCACTCTCCGCGTGCTCGATGACGGAGCTCGACGCCGCCCGAGCGACCGCCGACTATGAGCTCGATGTCGTGTGGAACGAAGCCAACCAGAAGATCAACGACCTCGTCGCAGCGGACCCTGCGCTGGAGCTCATCGCGGCCATAGCTCGTGCACAGCTCCTCGAGGACCACAACGACGCCCACGCCGAGGTTGCGAGCACCTACGCAGCCAAGTCGGCCGCCATGGGTTCGTGCGCTACCACGACGAGCACGACGACCACCACGACCACGGCGGGAACGACGTCGACGACGACCACCACGACCGTGCCGCGATCGACGACGACCACATCGACCACGACCACCGTGACCACCACGACCCTGCCCACCACGACCACCACAACCGGGCCGCCGGCAGCTGTGTTCGTCGGCGAACCGCCGGACGACCGGGGCGGAACGGCACTCCGACCCGACGGGTCCATGTCGACCACTCCCGCCATGACCGATCCTGACATCGGCGTGGACGACGCGATGACATCGGCCCTGGTGTTCGACGCGGAAGGCACCGTCGTGAACGACGGCGTGGGTGCCAGCGTGGCTGACGGCATGGCGCACGTCGGAATGATCTCGGGGATGTTCACGGCAGGCGCATCGGTG
>CAZYGP010000351.1:0-2060 GCA_964647265.1 uncultured Acidimicrobiaceae bacterium
TCCTCATTCTCGTTCCGGCCGACGGCACCCGTGCACAGGATCGTCGACCCCTCGAACACGATGCTCTCTCGAAGCGCGGTACTCGCCTCGATCAGCGGTTGAGCCTCGCTGCCGGCCAGGCCGGCGGCAATGGTCTCGGTTGCGCGGTACACGCCGACCTCGGCGATGTTCGCGCGGATGTCGTCCTCGACACCCGTGAGGTATTGGTAGATGGCGAAGCCGGAGATCGCGGCTAGCGCTACGGCGATGATGAGAACAAGCGTACGCCGGCCCATTTCAGTCGATCCTCCCCATGCTGTGACACGACTTCGGTTCGCGCGTGGTACTGGCTCCCCGCGCATGCCCGGTCAAGGTTCCCACACCGGTTGGTGCAGGGTCAAGGACCGGATGTCTACGAGCGGCCGATGCCGCGTTCCTTGAGCTCTTCCAGGATCGCCTCGAGGGACGAGTCTGCAGAGAAGCTTGGTGCTTCGTCCTTTGCCTCGTCTTCACGCTCGAATTCCCTTCGGCGCGAGCGTGGTGGCTGTTGTTTCTCGGTCCACGACGAACGATCCTCCCAGTCCGGAAGTGCCTGCTTGATCGACAGGCTCACTCGTCGTCTGTCGGCATCGATCTCGGTGACCTTTACCTTTACTTCTTGGCCGATGCTCAGCTCCAATTCGGGGCTTTCGACGTGGTGCGAGGCGATCTCGGAGACGTGGACCAGACCTTCGACACCGTCACCGACGGAGACGAACGCACCGAACGGAACCGTCTTCGTGACCTTCCCGTCGACGATCGATCCGACGTCCGCATCGCGGGCGAACGTCTCCCACGGATCCTCGGCCGTCTGGCGGATGGACAGTGAGATGCGCTCGCGCCCGTAGTCGACCTCGAGGACCTTCACCTTGACCTTGTCACCGACGGTCACGATCTCCCCGGGGTGGTTGACGTGGCGCCACGACAGCTCTGAGACGTGGACGAGACCGTCCATGCCCCCGAGATCGACGAAGGCGCCGAAGTTGACCACGCTCGACACGACGCCCTCACGGACATCACCCTCCTTGAGGTCGGCGAGGAAGGCATGACGCTGCTCGGCCTGCTCCTCCTCGAGGTACGCACGCCGTGAGAGGACGACGTTGTTCCGGTTGCGGTCGAGCTCGATGACCTTCGCCTCGATCGGCTCACCAATGAACGGCTGGAGGTCCCTGACGCGCCGCAGGTCGACGAGCGATGCAGGCAGGAAACCTCGGAGCCCGATGTCCACGATGAGGCCCCCCTTGACGACCTCGATGACCTGGCCAGTCACGGTTCCACCCTCGTTCATGAGTTTCTCGATCCGACCCCATGCGCGCTCGTATTGGGCGCGCTTCTTCGAAAGGACGAGCCGTCCCTGGTCGTCCTCCTTTTGGAGGACGAGGGCCTCGATCTTGTCGCCGACCTTGACGATCTCGTCAGGGTTGGAGTTGTTCCGCACCGAGAGCTCATAGGGAGGGATCACGCCCTCCGACTTGTAGCCGATGTCGACCAGGACCTCGTCGGGGTCGACCCTCACGACGGTTCCGACGACGATGTCGCCCTCCTTGAACTCGAACACCGTCTGCTCGACAGCGGCCGCGAAGTCATCGGCCGAAAGGTCGTTCGGGACATCCCCGATCTGCCCGGGGGCGCTGATTGCGGGTCGATCGCCCCGTGGTGCGTCCGTGACGGCAGCGGTCAGAGCCTCATCGGGTGCGTCCGCGCGATGTGTCGAATCAACCAGCTCGCCTGGTTCCTCCGCGAAACGGTCATCACGGGAGATCCGGTCGATGTCATCGGCCATTGACGTCGATTCGGCGGACGCGTCCTCGTGAGGCACGTCCGCCTCCACGCGAGTCTCGAAGGCCTCGGTAGCCGGGGCCGTGGTCCCGGTGTCGGTGGTCGATGGACCTTCAGCCGTGGTGTCCGTTGGATCAGTCGTTGCGTCGTCGTCCTCGGGGACGTCGATCGACGCGAGGTCGGTTTCGTTGTCGGTGGGCATGGAAGGGTTGGTCTCCTTGGATACGTAATACATCCTGAGCGCGCGAAGAGGGAGCCAGGAC
>CAZYGP010000352.1:0-2047 GCA_964647265.1 uncultured Acidimicrobiaceae bacterium
CGATCGGATCCCAGTTCGTGACGAGCAGCCACAGTGACACGACGGCCGCGGCGCCGCCACCGAGGTCAGCGGGGCGCCTCGAGATCTTCTGCATCGAAGGATTCTCCCATCCGCCGGCGGCGACCGATCCGGTGGGTCAGGCGGTACGCATCGAGCGTCGGAGACGGAACCCGGCGATGGTGAGCAGAACGGCCGCGTACGCTGCGAGGACTCCGAGTTCGGGGAGGATGTCGACGATCGTTCCGTTCTGGCGTACCAGGACCGCGAACGCATCGAGCGCCCACGCGTGCGGTGTGAGATGAGCGATCCGCTGCATCGTGTCGGAGAAGAACTCGATGGGGATCATGCATCCTCCGAGCGCGGCGAGCCCGAGCCCGAGCACGACCCCCATGCCTCCTGCCTGCTGGTCGTTCTTGAAGATCGTGCCCATGAGCATCGCCGCACCGGCCGCAACGGCGCCGAAGAGGATCATCACGGCGGCGGCACCGAGCGGGTCACCCCAGTCGACCTGGAACAGGAGCAGCGTGGCGAACAGGATGTACAGGCCCTGCACCATCACGACGCCGAACCGTCCAAGGCCCTCCCCTGTCACCACGGTGCCGGCTGGGGTGGGAGTCGACAGCATGCGGCTCGCGACACCGAGGCGGCGTGTCTCGATGATGGCCGCGGATCCGGTGAGGCCGGTGAGGAACATGAACAGGACGAGCGAAGTCGAGGCGCCGAGGCCGAACTGGCCGAGGGAGGACGGGAAGACCGACTCACCGGCGGTCTCGACGCTCACCGCGACCCCGGTGACGACCGCATCGAGGGTCCCAGCCAAGGCGAGGGCCTCGTCGAAGGTTGCGTCCATCTCGGACGAGGCGAACCGGGCCGCACGGATCACCGACGCCTGACCCGTCACCTCCGATGCGACGATCGTCTGGAACACAGCGGCATCGGGCCGCGCGAGGAATCCGACCTCCACGGTTCCTCCGCTGCGCAGTGATTCGTCGTACCCGGCAGGGATGACGACGGCCGCCTCGACGGTCCCTCGCTCGACCGCGGCGACAGCTCCCTCGGCGTCCTCGTACCGGACGATCTCGATGTCCTCGCGGTCCTCGAACGACGTCGCGAGGGACTCACCGAGCTCTCCTGCACCGCTTTCGACGACGACCCCGAGGCCGGGCGTGAACGAGCCGCCGAACTGGGCGCCGATGATGACGATGATCCCGATCGGCAGGATGAAGACGAAGAAGATGTTGGAGCGTTCCCTCACGAGGCGCACGATCGCCACCCACGCGATTGTCAAGGCCTTCACGTTGCGAGCCCCTTCCGGGAGAACCGGGCCATCGCGACCGCCCACGTGACGGCCGTGAACACAGCGAGACCGGTCAGCGACGGCACGATCATCGACAGACCGCCGCCGCCTGCGAGGTCCGACAGGCCCAACAGGAACCACCGGTGGGGGCTCAGATACGACAGGTACGTGAGGACGCCGCTCCCGAGGTCTGACGGGAAGAAGACGCCGCCGATCATTCCGAGGCCCACGGCGAGGATCGCCATGAGGTTGCCTGCCTGTTCAGGGGTCTTCGCGAAGGCGGCAACGACCATCATGATCCCGGTCGCCGAGGCGACACCCATGACGATGAGGATGGCTACGCCGACCGGGTTCCCCCACGAGGCACCGATCAGCACGGACGACGCCACGACCAGCACCGTCATGGACACGACGCCGAGGACGAAGCTGACGATCGCTTTGCCGACGACGATGCTCAACATCCGGATCGGTGCCGCGAGGAGCCGCCTGATCGTCCCCTGCTGGGTCTCCTCCAGGAGGCCGTTGACCCCGAACGACACAGTGAAGAACAAGAAGAACACCGACATCGAGGCGGCGAAGAACGTCGCGAGGTCGAGTTGGCGGACCGCCGTCTCGACGGCGCCGACGGTGATCGCCTGCGGGAGTCCGGCTGCCACCCGCGCTGCGAGCTCTTCAACCACTTCCGGGGACGGCGAACCGCCCGTCGCGGCGATCGCCGTCGCAACGGCGAGCTGGGAGGTGCGCACCTCC
>CAZYGP010000353.1:0-2046 GCA_964647265.1 uncultured Acidimicrobiaceae bacterium
TGCATGGTCCACTGCGGCATCGATTCCGATCGTGGGTGTCGACATCACCCGAGACTCGATGCCCATCGAAAGTGCCACGCTTCCGGAGCGCTGCGTTCTCATCTTCGGGCAGGAGGGTCCCGGCCTGAGTGTGGACGCGACAGAGGCATGCCAAAGCGTGTACGAGATCACGCAATACGGGTCGACGCGCTCGATCAACGTGGGGGTTGCATCCGGGATTGCGATGTATCACTGGTGCAGGGATCATTCCGATCCGAGTTCGCGATGATCATCCCGAGTCGAACGGATGGGTTGGCGCGCTGACACTCAGACGGCGTCAGGGTCGATCCCGAACGCACGGTAGGAGTCGGCTCCGTCGTCGTACCGGGCTTGAATCGCCAACAGCTGTGCGATCACCTCTGGTCGGGCGATGGCCTCGACGAACAAGGCGGTTTCCCTCCGAAGTGCATCCCGTAGCGATAGGTCCCTGCCTCCGACGACGAGCTCCTTCGAGTCGGCGAGTGCCCAACTCGGATGCGATGCCAGCCACTGCGCCCACTCGAGCGAGGTATCGATCACGTTTCCCGTGGACACCAGCCGGTGGACGAGGCCAAGCCGATGGGCCTCAGTGGCCGGAATCGGGCGCCCATCGAGGACGAGGAGCTTCGCCGTCGCCTCACCGACGAGCCGGGCGATGCGGGTTGCGCCGTC
Source organism: uncultured Acidimicrobiaceae bacterium (assembly GCA_964647265.1). Taxonomy (GTDB): domain Bacteria; phylum Actinomycetota; class Acidimicrobiia; order Spongiisociales; family UBA5794; genus SZUA-442. The sequence goes on from CAZYGP010000353.1 coordinate 691, forward strand.
TAGGGTCGGGGCACCGACGATGACCTCCGGTTGACCGAACGTCGCCGTCTCGGAGGCAACTCGCAGGTCGCACGCCCATGCGAGCTCAGCGCCACCGCCCCACGCTTGTCCGTCAATCGCGGCGATCGACACCATCGGCCCGACATCGAGCTCATGGTGCACCCGGAGCCTTGCCCTGGGATCTCCCGGGACCGGCTCGCCGACACCTGCAAGCGTGTACATCACGGAGGGCAGGTCACCGTGGCCGACGAAGTAGCCCTCGATCGCCGAGCCGATGACGACGACACGTGTACCCTCGCCTCGCAGTCGCTCCAACGCCTGCTCGAGTGACTCCATCAAGGTTGGCGTGACGAGGTTCATCGGTGGGGCATCGATGAGTACCAGTCCGACTCCTCGATGTGGCGTTGTGACCTGTACGAGATCGCTCATCGGAATCCTCTCAGCGGCATCCAATCAGTTTACGTAACCAGATCTTCCGCCGTTCGATCACCTGCCCATGATCGCGAGCACGCGCGGAACATCGATGTGGTTCGGGACGCGGGTCGCACTCCGCGCCATCCGGAGGGTGCCGATCATCGAGGCGGCATCCTCAACGCACCGTCCATACGGATCGTCTCCCCGTTCATGTACCCGTTCTCGATGAGTGACATGGCGAGGGCCGCGTAGTCCTCGGGTGATCCGAGCCGCTTCGGGAACGGTACGCCTGCGGCGAGCGTGGCGCGGATGTCCGCATCCAACGAACCCAGCAGTGGGGTGTCGATGATGCCGGGTGCGATCGTGTTGACGCGCACGCCGATGCCCGCCAAGTCCCGTGCCATCGGTAGGGTCATGCCCACCACGCCCCCCTTGGACGCTGCATAGGCGGTCTGTCCGATCTGGCCGTCGAACGCCGCTACGGATGCGGTGTTGATGATGACACCGCGTTCGCCGTCGGCGAGGGGCTCGGTCCGAGCCATGGCGGCCGCTGCGATGCTCGACACGTTGTAGGTGCCGATGAGGTTCACGCGTATGACGGTCGTGAACGCACCGAGATCGGCGGGTCGGCCGTCACGGTCGACCGTCTTCTGACCGATTGCGATTCCCGCGCAGTTGACGGCGACGCGGAGAGGCCCGCTCTCGGCGGCAGCACGCACGGCGAGGCCCACGGCGTCGGCATCGGTCACGTCGGCATTGACGTAGATCGCCCCCGGCAGGGAGCCGGCGAGGGCCGTGCCGGCGTCATCGTTGAGATCGACGATGGTCACGAACGCGCCTCGCTCGGCAAGGGCTCGAGCGGTGGCGGCACCGAGGCCCGATGCACCGCCCGTCACGATCGCGGACACGCCAGCGACATCCATCACGCGATCCTACCCCGCT
>CAZYGP010000354.1:0-2041 GCA_964647265.1 uncultured Acidimicrobiaceae bacterium
CTACTGCTGTGTCCACGCGGCGTTCGCCCTCTCCGATGCGGGATACGAGTCCGTCATGGTCAACTGCAACCCGGAAACCGTGTCGACGGATTACGACACATCGACGAGGCTGTACTTCGAGCCCCTGACCACGGAGGACGTCCTGGCGATCGTCGACCAGGAGCGTCCAATCGCGGTCATCGTCCAACTCGGCGGACAGACCCCGCTCGGACTCGCCCACGATCTCGAAGCCGCGGGCGTCCACGTCGCAGGCACACCGCCCGACGCGATCGACATGGCGGAGGATCGTGAGAGGTTCTCCGCACTGTGCGCCCGGCTCGGGATACGCCAGCCACCCCACGGAACGGCGACGTCGGTAACAGAGGCCCTCGACGTCATCGACGACATCGGGCTTCCCGCCCTCGTGCGCCCGTCGTACGTGCTCGGGGGGCGTGCCATGAGGATCGTCTACTCCGTCGAGGACCTGTCCCGGTACCTCGGTGAGCTCTACGACGCGCTGCCCGGCGGCGAGGTGGACCTCGCCGACGCGCCGCTGCTCATCGACCGGTTCCTCGAGTCCGCGACCGAAGTCGATGTCGACGCCGTCTACGACGGCACGGACATCTACATCGGGGGGATCATGGAACACGTCGAGGAGGCGGGCGTGCACTCCGGGGACTCGGCCTGCGTCGTCCCGCCGCCGACCCTGTCGCAGGAGGTCATCGACACCGTCCGCGACAACACCCGGCGACTCGCCGAGGGCCTCGGAGTCCGTGGGTTGATCAACATACAGTTCGCGGTGCGCGGACCTGACGTGTTCGTCCTCGAAGCGAACCCTCGTGCCTCGAGGACGGTGCCGTTCATCTCGAAGGCGACCGGTGTGCCGCTTGCGAAGGTCGCCACGAGGGTGATGATGGGGGAGTCGCTCTCGCAGCTCCGGACACTCGGCGTCGTTCCGATGGACACACCGGTCCTCCCCTACACCGCAGTCAAGGAGGCCGTCCTGCCGTGGAAGAGGTTCCCGAACGAGGACACCCTCTTGGGACCCGAGATGCGGGCGACGGGTGAGGTCATGGGTGTGGGGCCCGACGCCTCCATCGCCTACTCGAAGGCACTCAAGGCAGCCGGCCACTCCGTACCGCTCGACGGAAGCGTGTTCATCTCCCTTGCCGACAGGGACAAGGCGCTCGGAGTCGCGATCGCGCGTGTCCTGACGGACGCCGGCTTCCGACTGTTCGCCACCCACGGCACCGCTGGAAACCTCGCCCGGAACGGTATCGCCTCGACACACGTCGACAAGGTCGGCGAGGGACCATACGATCCGGTGCGGCTCATCGAGAACGGCGAGATCGGTCTCATCATCAACACCCCTGCAGGCGGCAAGGCCCGAGGCGATGGGCGACTGATCCGCATGGCCGCGAACCGGCACGCCATCGCCTGTGTGACCACTGCGGAAGGGGGAATGGCGGTCGCTTCGAGCATCGCCGCAGCCCTCACGACCGAGTTCTCCGTCGACTCCATCCAGGATCTCCACGCGGCGGCGGGTCTGTCGTGACCAGCGTCGCGGTGAGGCTCGCCGGCGAGACCCTCGCGACGCCGCTCGTGGCGGCATCTGGCACGGTGGGATCGGTGATCGACTTCGCGCAGAGCGTGGACTTCTCGCTCTACGGCGCAGCGGTGACGAAATCCGTCGCCCCTGAACCGTGGCGCGGTCGATCCGCTCCACGCGTCGCACCCATGCGGGACGGCATGCTGAACGGGATCGGCATCCAGAATCCCGGCATCGAAGCCTGGTTGACCGACGTGGCCCCCGGGCTCGACGAGGTTCCCACAAACGTGTGGGCGAGCATCGTGGCGCACGACGCGGACGGGTTCGGTGCTGTTGCCGCGACGATGACCCGATCCTCGATCGCTGCAATCGAGGTCAACCTGTCATGCCCGAACCTCGATGGTGTGCCATTCGCGCTCGACCCGATGCCGGCGGCACGGGTGATTGCCTCCGTCCGCGCAGCCACGTCCAAGCCGATCAGCGCGAAACTCTCGGCGGACGCACGATCGGTCA
>CAZYGP010000355.1:0-2017 GCA_964647265.1 uncultured Acidimicrobiaceae bacterium
CATGCCTCCGATCGTCGCAACGGCGCCCGATGTCCATTTATGCGCTGTTCGCAGCCTCGGTGGGAGGTCGATGTCGGATCTCTGGGCAACCCTCATCACGGGCGTTCCACCGGTGAGGCCGATGTCGACGACTTCGATCCGGCCCGACCGGTCTGGCCCTTCCCCGAGGACGTGACCGAGCTTGAGGGCGTGGAAGGTCACTGTGCGCGACGCGCTGAAGGCAGGCCCTTCGACGGTGCCGTCGTCGCCGTCGAGGCCGGAAGGGACATCAACGGCGAGGACGGGGAGCCCGTTGACAGCCCACGAGGCGACCTCATCGGGTAGCCGACCATGGAATCCGGTGCCGAAGACCGCGTCGATCACGAGGTTCCCCGGCGTCGGCGAACCCATCGAAGCGATCGGCACGCCTGCGGCACGAGCGCGCATCGCGGCACGGCCCGCGGGGCTGTCCTCGGCGGGATCGCCGAACGCATGGATTCGCACGGCGACTCCGCGGGACGCGAGATACGCCGCTGCGACGTATCCGTCGCCACCGTTGTTTCCCGTTCCGCACAGGACGTGCACGGTCGCTCCGTAGCTCGCGCCCATACGAGCGGCGGCCACGGCAACTGCGTACCCCGCCCGGTCCATGAGAACATCGACAGGGACGGTCGATGTGGCATCGACCCTCCGCATCTCCGCGACGTCCAGAACGTCGATCATCGATGGACTCCCTGGGAGATCACGAAGACCATGGCGGCGTCGCGGGTGTGGGTGATGCTGATCCTGATGTCAGTCACACCGAGCATGTCGGCCCGTTGGCGCGCCCTGCCGTACAGATGGACCCCCGGCGGGCCGCCACCTGTGATCTCGATGTCGGTCCACGGGATTCGGCGCCAACCTGTGAAGAGGCTCTTCATCACCGCTTCCTTGCCTGCGAATCGAGCGGCGAGCCGCTCGGAGGGATCCCGGTAGCGGTGCGCGTACTCCCACTCATGGTCGGTGTAACAGCGTCGCCGGAAAGCCTCCGGGCTCTTCGCCAGGAGACCACGCACCCGCTCCACCTGGGCGAGATCGACACCGATACCGATGATTTCCATGTCCCCGGAGCGTAGTTCGACCACGCGGGACACGGATGGGATCACAGGTATGCGTCTGGGGGGAACGACTCGGCCGCTTCGAGGAGACGGCTTGGATCCCTGCCACTGCGGGCCCACTCGAGCGGCGACATGTGCAAGAGGTCCGCGTTCGGTCTTGCGAGCCAGTCGGCGATCGTGATGTCGTCGTGGTTCCTGTGGAGGCGTTGGACGACCCTCCCGAGATCGCGCCGAATTCCCGTTGCGTCGAACTGGAACGCGAAGTACACCTCCTCGAGGTACGTCCCACCGATCCGAAGCAGGTCGGGACGGTGTGTCGCCTCGACAGAAGGGATACCGGCGATCACCGCGGCCTCGTGCCTGGTGAGGAAGTGACCGGTCAGGATGTGTTCCGTACCGTCTCCTTCATCACGGAGTCTGCTCCGTCGCCCTCGCGGCGACGAGTACTGCCACGGCAGACCCGATCGTGTGGTAGTCCACGGACGCGACATTGACGGTGATGTCATACGCGGCAGGGTCAGCGACATCGGCGCCGAAGTGCTTCCTGATCATTCGGGCGCGGTCCGCGTCACGCTTCTTGGCACCCGAGCGAGCCTCGCGTTCGTCGAGCCCGTGCACGCGCATGGCTCGCTGGATCCGGTAGTCATCAGGGGACACCATGCGAAGGGAGACTCCCAGCGGCATGTCCCTCGTGACGAGTGAGCCGCCCCTCCCGACGATGATCGCCTTGCCCATGCCGGCGATCGCCCTCACGACGAGAAACGTGCGATCCATCACCATCTTCTGGTCGACCGTCGAGCGGATCATCTGGTGGAAGAAGTCGTTGGTCGTCGACCGGTACTCCTCTTCGACGAGCGAGTCGAACGACCGCGCGAAACGCGGGTCTCGTGCCACGAGCTCACACAGCGTTCGGTCGTACACCTGCCACCCGGAGAAGATGC
>CAZYGP010000356.1:0-2006 GCA_964647265.1 uncultured Acidimicrobiaceae bacterium
TCTCTTGCTGCTGGGCGGGATCGCGAATGGAATGGATCTCGGCAGCATCCTCGCGGGTCGCGTGAGCAGCACCCACCTTCCGGTAGAGATGCGAGACGAACGGAAGCATGTTGAAGATCTCCGTCCCGATGACACGGACGCGTCGGGGGACCTCGGCCTCGTTCATGACGGCGAGTGACAGCATCGCAGCGTCGTATGGGAGTGCGGCGCCGCCATGGTTCGCGACGAGCACGGCGGGCCCATCGAGCGGGATGTTCTCGATCCCGTCGACCTCCACGCGGAAGTAGTCGTAGTAGAGGCCATTGAGCACATGCCACACCATCTCGGCCACGACGGGGTCGAGACCGAAGGCATCGACGTCGTACGTGGAGAGCATGAGGTGGCGCCAGAGAGCGGGCCATGCACTGAACCCGAGGACGCCGGTCAGGGGAAAGGCCCGGTCGGCGATCGAGCCATCACCGTGGAGACCGCATCGGGATGCACCGACTGACACGGGCAGCCCGCACGGGTGTCCCTCGATGCTCTTCCACGGACAGTGCGTCGTACGGTCCACGAAGGTACGGAGCCGGTCGTTCAGGATCGCCCGGCGCTGGCGAGCCTCGGCCCGATCCTCCGCCGAGATTCCCGGCAGCGAGAGGGACCCGAGGCCCTCCGGGATCTCGATCGCCTTGTGCGGGGCACGATCCGTCTTCGAAGCGGCAACCGCCGCGACATCCAGGGCGGCGACGAGCTCGGCCCGGTTCATCGAGGACCGTCCCTTCAGATCGATCGCCCTGGCGTGTCGGAGGAGCTCGGCTTTCGTCATCGATCGGAAGTCCTCGGTCATGGCGAGATCTCCGGGTGATAGGCGTTCATCACCGTCATGCGACATGTGTAGAGGGGCGTGAAGCCGAGCTCGGTACGCATCAGCGTGGTGTCTGCGACACGCCCGTGCTTCAGGAGCCCCGAGAGGTGGTCGGGGATGACGAGCCCGGTCCTTCGAAGGGTCCGCACAGCGGTGTCGAACACGCGGCCCGGCAACGGCTGGGGAGCCCGCCTACCGAGGCGGAGTACACGCGACAGGTACATCTGGCCCTCACCGGCGACGTTGAACGTCCCTGACACCGGATGGTCAAGCGCGTGCTCGATGACGGTGACGGCGTCCCGTTCATCGGTGAACTGGAGGCGAGGATCGAAGCCGAGGAGCGTGGGAACGACCGGCAGGGTGAGGTAGCGACTGATCGGATTGTCGATCCGGGGACCGAAGATCGGTCCGAACCGAAGCGTTGTGAACACGACGTCGGGCAGGCGGTCGGAGAGGCCTGCAACGAAGCGCTCCATCTCGGCGAGATCCCTCTGGAACCGGCTCGAGCGGCCCCTTGGGCGGGTCGATTCAGCGACGACGGACGGGTTCCTCGGATTCGATCCGTAGATGGCCGTATCGGACTTGACGATCACGGAAGAGACGGACTGGACCCGCTCGATCGCCCCGAACAAGGCCAAGGCACCGATGATCCGATCCTCTGCTCCCGTGGTGCGCCCCTCCTCGGTCCTGCGGTGGACCGACTGCAGGTGGACAACCACGTCGGGTTCGATCTCGAGGACGTACCTGGCGAGAGCGAGCCGGTCGAGGTCCAGCAACTTGAACTCGGCGTCGAACGGCACACGTGGCGGTTCGTCATCCACTGCGAAGACTTCGACGTCCTGTCGAGCGGCAAGCGTCCTGACCAGCTGGCCGCCCGTCCAACTCGCGGCACCGGTGACGAAGACCCGCTTCATCTGACCGAGGGTAGGAGGAACTCCGTGGGCAAGCTCAGGCTCGAGCGGGTCCGGCGGTCACGCCAGATCGTGCAGATACGACGCGGCCGCGCGCCTCGGGATCAGGGGACGCGTGACCAGATCTGGATGGTCCCGGTGGACGAGAAGCGAATCTCCAGCGTCTCCCCGCCGTCGGCCACCGTGATGACGCCGGTGACCCTCGACGCGGTACCGGTGTCGGACTCGCGGCTGAGGTCGAAGATGCGGAA
>CAZYGP010000357.1:0-611 GCA_964647265.1 uncultured Acidimicrobiaceae bacterium
CTCGGTCGAGTCGTTCATCGAGGGCCTGCCGTCAGATTTCGACGAGCCACCATTCGTCTTCCTCCACGCCGCCCTCCCGCATGCGCCCTACCGCTACGCACCCTCGGGCCTTCAATACCGCGACAGCGGTGAGCTCTTCGGGCTCACCAACGGTCTCTGGGCCGAAGACGAGTGGGCCGTCACCCAAGGCGAACAGCGATACCTCATGCAGACCGTCGTCGTGGATCGTCTCCTGGGGGACTTGCTCGACTGGCTCGAATCGTCCGGCATCTACGACGAAGCCCTCGTCATCGTCACCGCGGACCACGGTGTCGGGTGCACGCCGGGTGAGTACACGAGGAATGCCACGCCGGAGAACTTCGGTGAGACGATGTCGGTTCCGATGTTCGTGAAACTGCCCGCAAACGGTCCAGGAGCGTTGTCCGACGGTGATATTCGCACCACGGACATCTACCCGACGGTCCTCGACGTGTTGGGTGTCGACGTAGCGGACTCGATCGAGTCACGATCCATGCTCGGTCAACCCATGGATCGAGGAAACAAGGCGCAGATGCGGACCGATGGCCGCGTGGTGGATGATTTGCTCATCTACCGTCGCGCCCCGCAAAAAT
>CAZYGP010000357.1:621-2003 GCA_964647265.1 uncultured Acidimicrobiaceae bacterium
CCTCTTCCGACCGGGGTCTGCACCGCTCGTCGGCGAACTCCTCTCGAGCGTTTCGACTGCCAACGCCGTCGGCGGGAGCGCCGTCGTGAACGGCCTCGGCTTCATCGAGGCCCCGGGCTCCGAACCGGGATTCTCGCCGATCCATGTCACGGGTGCGATAGATGTCGGGCGGCCCCATGACGGCGATATCGCCGTCGCCATCAACGGTCGCATCGCGGTCGTCGGTCCCCTTCTCGAAGCCAACTCCTTCGGTGGCAGGTTCTCCTACTTCCTGCCTGAGTCCGCCTTCGAGCCGGACTTCAACACCGTGGCTGTGTTCCTGGTCGACGACGGAGTGCTCGTTCCCCTCGACCTCCAGGCAACGAAGGTGTACAGCGTGAGCACCTATGCCGATGGAAACGAGTACCTCGAGATCAACGGCGTCGGGATACCCATCACGTCGAGAATCTCGGGCGGAGTCGATGTCTTCGAGCTCCGCGGCGTCGCATACTCCTTGGCGGGTTGGGCGGCGGACACCGTCGCCATGCAGCCTGCGGATGAGATCGTCGTCCTGGCCGACGGAACTTCGGTCCTCGTGGCACCTCCGAACCTCCCTCGCCCGGATGTTGCGGACTCCCTTGGAGACGATGTGTATCTCAGATCCGGCTTCAGCTATGAGATTGCAGTCGAGGTCATCCAGCGAGCGGAAACCGTTCGCGTCTTCGCAGTCGTTGGGACCGACGCTGCGACGGAGCTCCGGCTTCCCGAAGGAGCGGCCGGTGGCTAACGCCGGATGAGATCGTCGATCGTCTGTGCCCCGGCCTTCGCTGCGGTGCCGAAGTTGAAGAGCTCTCGCTCGCGCACAGCGACGATGCCGGAGCGATACTGGTCAGCTCCGGCGATGAGCGACCTAGCCGCCTCACCTGCGTCGCCAGCATCCCGGATCGGAAGAACCGTTCCGACCTCCGATCGAATGCGGTCCTCGAACGGAACGATGCCAATTGCCTCCCAGTCGTCGTTCATCACCTTCCGTGGTACGTCGACGAACAGAACGGGTCGTTCGGTGCCAAGCGCGTACTCGAATCCGGCGCCGGACCAGTCGGACACCATGAGGTCCGCTTCGAGGAATGAGTTCTCGGTCGTGATGGACTTCTCGAAGGTGACGTTCGGTCGATCTGCGAACTGTGCTTCGAGGCCCGCGACGATGGCTTCGCCTCCGGGGTAGATCGACTCGAAGAACGCCGGGTGCGGTCGAACGATCGTGCGAAAACCCTCGTCGGCGAGGGACGTGACGAGTTCGGGCCCGACCGAAGCGAGGAGGTTGTCGCGGCCCCACGAGGGGGCCACGAGCACTGTCGTGTCCTCGGGGTGCGCCTTTGTGAACTGGGAGAACGCTGCAGCCA
>CAZYGP010000358.1:0-970 GCA_964647265.1 uncultured Acidimicrobiaceae bacterium
GTTTGGCGACGCCCCGCCGCCACAGTCGGAGTCCTCACCGTTCCAGCCGAGATCGCCGTATGCCGCCGCGAAGCTCTACGCATACTGGGTGGTTCGCAACTACCGCGAGGCGTACGACATGCACGCCGTCACCGGGATCCTGTTCAACCACGAGTCACCCCGCCGGGGTGAGACGTTCGTGACTCGCAAGATCACGCGGGCGCTCGCCCGCATCGTGTCGGGCGAGCAGGACAAGCTCTACCTCGGAAACCTCGATGCAAAGCGCGACTGGGGTCACGCTGCGGATTATGTGAGGGCCATGTGGATGATGGTGCAGGCGGACACGCCCCGCGACTACGTGATCGGTACCGGGGAGTCCTACTCGATTCGTGAGTTCCTCGATGCGTCGTTCGGGGTCGTGGGCCTGGATTGGGAGCCCTTCGTCGAGATCGACCCTGCCTACTTCCGGCCGACCGAGGTGGAGTACCTCCAGGCAGATCCTTCGCTCGCACGCGACGAGCTCGGATGGAAGCCTGAGGTCTCCTTCGATCAGCTGGTCACCGAAATGGTCGAGTCCGACCTCGCGGAGGTGGGCCTCGACCTCACCGAGGCGCGTGATCTCGCTAGGACTCACGCAGGCGGTCCGGGCCCCGCCCTGTTGACGTGACGGTGCGTCGATCGATCCGTCGGTGAGCGTCGTCGAGCGAGGCACGAGGGAGGCAGCCGATGGGTCGGCCATCCATGTCCTCGTCGTCGAGGGCATCGTGCCTGACGGGAACCTGGTCCTCGTCCAGCAAGCCCTTGGCCAACGCTGGAATCTCGTCCGGCACGAGGTGTCACTCGGAGCCGTTGCCCAGAACCTCACCGGTGACGCGCTCCGTACGTTCGACCTCTTTCTGCACACGCCTGAGCCATTGATCCACTCGTGGGTGTTCGCCCAGGCGGTGCGGTCTGTCGTTCCCGATGGTGGAATCGTCCTCGTCTCCGACGC
>CAZYGP010000358.1:980-1997 GCA_964647265.1 uncultured Acidimicrobiaceae bacterium
CGGCATCATCAGCGTCATGGAATCGAACCGCCCGCCCGACGTTCGGCGTCGGGTCTGGACGGCTGCCGGATCGAGCCTGTACCTCGAGTCGATGCTGGTCGCCGGAACGATCACCCACGTCGAACTCCCCGAGGCATCGACCATCGATTGGGAGATTGCCCAGTATCGACGCTCTGCCGAGGTCCTCGCCACAGGTGCGGCAGCCGTTGACATGATCTCCTCTCTCGGCGTCGAAGCGGCGATCGTGCCCATGTCGACCGATGCTCGCGTTGTCGACCCGCCGTCGACGGTGCGCTCCGTGTGGGTGCCGGGTCCTGTTTCGAGGCGCAACAGGACGGGGAACGTCCTGCGTGGCGCCGTCTCGGTACCGGGAGTGTCCGTGACGGTCGGTTCGACGGACGAGATCGACGAAGTCTGGGAGGGAACCACCTGGGACGCCCTTGCAGGCGTCCGGGGGATCCTCGGGCAGCGGCTTCGACGCAGCGACCGACCGGCAACACCACCCGACGCAGTGATCATCGGCGACCCACTCGCCGCGCCCGACGACCAATCCACGGACCTCGTCGAATCGGGCACCGCCGTCCTCGCCTCCCGCGGGAGTGTCGCAGAGGCCCTCTGGAGCACGGCAGTCACGTGGGACACATCCGACGATCTCGCCCACATCCTCGATGGAGCGGCCCAGATCGAGAGATCGCTCGATCGCTGGCAGGGACCGTCCGGGTTCGCGGACACAGCCGAACGTGCGCGGTCGGTGTCGGTGGGTATCCCGGTGTTCGGAGCCTCCCCGTTCCTCGATGACTGCATCGAGTCGATCCTCGCCCAGACCGTGAAGCCACACGAGGTGATCGTCATCGATGATGGCAGCGGATCGGAGGAGGTTGACGCGGCGCTCACCCGATGGGAGGATCGTGGCGACGGTGTCATTCGTGTCATGAAGCAGCGGAACCGGGGTGTCTGCGTCGCTCGGAACCGCATGATCGCCGCGATGACCGGGGACGCCTTCATCCTCGTCGACCA
>CAZYGP010000359.1:0-1995 GCA_964647265.1 uncultured Acidimicrobiaceae bacterium
AACAAAATAGAAGACAATCTAACCGAGCCGAATCTTCCTATAAATCCTTCTACTGTGTATGAACCAGATTCACAAACAGAGATCACAACAACTCACCTAACGACCTACCAGTTATATCAAAGTGGAATATCCCTTTCAGAGATAGCACTCAAAAGAGATATTCGCCTGAGTACCGTTAATAGCCATATTGAAAAACTCATCCAAGCAAAATACCCTATCGATATTGATAAGCTCGTCTCTATAGAAAGGCAGACTGTTATTCGTAGTGCGATCGCAGAAGTCGGCCCGCATTCACTCAGAGATATTCGCGAAATAACAGGCGAAACCTATGACTATCAAGAAATAAAACTAGTACGAGCAGCTTGGGAGAGCCAACAAAACTAGCCAATAAAATTATCTAAGCGTCATTCTGCCCTTCCAACCAGCACATTGAATGCAGAAGAGAGAATCTAGAGCATGAAGAATAAAAAAGGTAGCTGTCTATTTCCCGAGTAGGCGTGATTATCGGGAAGCTGTATGATAGATATCAGATTCCCGATGCTAGTTGGCCCAAAAACCGAGATAAATGGCTCCCAATGACCTGATAGAGCTGGTTGTAGAACTTGGCAAGCGCCTAGAAGAACAGGGGCAACAGCTTGAGGCGCAGGCAGAACGGATTAGAGGGTTAGAAACAGAGAACGCGAAGCTCAAACAGTTATTAGCGTCAGCGGCAGAGAAAAAAGGGTCGAAAGCGCCGAAGTTCAGCGAAGACTACAGCGTCGAGAAGCATACTGGGAAAAGCAAAAGCAAACGAGGCCAGGATGCGACAGGGCGCCGCCCGCAATCAGCGAAGCTAGAGCTAGTGAACCGCACAGTCGATGTATACGAAGCGGGTGTGCCGCCAGCGGATTGTGTAGAGAGAGGGCGTCAGTGTGTGTGGCGCATTGAGGATGGGCGGGCGCAATACATCTGTTATCGGTTCTTTACACATCCCAATACAACAACCCTACCGCCGCTATCGGGAGTGCGCAATCGATTGAGTGAGTATGGCTTAGAAGTGATCTTGATAGTGGCCTTCTTGCACTATTGGGTAGGGATATCGCTAGACCATACCTGCGCGGTAGTGGAATTTTTCACGGGTTTAGCGCTGAGCAAGTCGCAGGCAAACTCGCTCTTGACACAGCTGAGTCGTGACTGGCAGGACTCATACGAGAGCATTGCTGAACTGTTGTCGTATCAGCTGGTGCTCTACATAGATGAAACGGGCTGGCAGGTGGGCAAAGAGCGCTGCTATACCTGGGCTTTTTCGACGGCGATGCATGTGTTGTTTCGCACTGGGGTAGGACGCGGTAAAGCAGAAGCCCAAGCGATTGTAGGTGAAAAGTTTGCGGGCATTGGTGTCACCGACGATTACGGGGCTTACCACTCGCTGTTCAGTGAGCACCAGCTCTGTTGGGCACATCTGTTGCGTAAAGCTATCAAGCTAATGCTTCAGCATCCCGCTGAAGATGAATACAAGCGCTTTTTAGATGAGCTGTACCGGATTTATCAGCAGGCCGTCCGCTGGCAGAAAGACCAACGGTTGAGCACCGGACGCGCTGAAAAAGTTGAGCGTTTACAGGCTCGCATTCAAAGACTGTGTAACCGCGCAGGCACTGTGATTGACAAAGAATCGATGCCCGTTTCAGAACAAACCTTTATCCGCTTACAAAATGAGTTAGTCAATGGCTTGAAGGCTTTGTTCGTCTTCGTGATTCATCCTCAAGTTGAGCCGACGAACAATCGCAGTGAGCGCAATGTCCGTCGCGAAGCTGAAGTCAGAAAGGGTGGGCGCACGAGCAAAACGCAGGCAGGGGCAAAACGGCGCGGTGTCATTATGACCGTATTGGCATCCCTCAATACTCGCTTTGAGGCTTTTACACTTCAGGCGCTACTCGACGAAATTTCGCGTTGGGCCCAGAACGGCATCTCGCTATTTCAAGCTGAACTCGATGACATCAAGATGGCTCATGCGCC
>CAZYGP010000360.1:0-216 GCA_964647265.1 uncultured Acidimicrobiaceae bacterium
AGGCGAGGCCTTCGGCCAGCACCACCCCGGCAGCCTCACCGAGGGTCCTGACCCTGTGGACCTCCACCGGGGAGGCTGGATCGGTGAGGTCGAACACCCGCATGCCGGTGCGGCCTCCGGCCGCGACCAGACGGTCCCCGGCAACGGCCAGCTTCCGGAGCTTCGCGTGAGGTGCGACGACCCCCACCAGCGCAGGAAGGCCGTCGGAGGTGATGT
>CAZYGP010000360.1:226-1991 GCA_964647265.1 uncultured Acidimicrobiaceae bacterium
CTTCGAGGTCGGAGACGTAGGCAAGGCCGTTGGCAACCGCGAGACCGAAGGCAGACCTCAACCCCGCCGTGAAACCGACCCACTCGGGCTGGGTCGGGTCGGCCAGATCCACGACGGTCAGGCCGAGCCTCGAGCAGGTGACGAAGGCCCTGCTCCCGTCCAGCACAACCGATTTTGGATACCACGAACGTCTCTCGACCTGGCCCAACACCGTCGGCTCGGTCGGGTCCGAGAGGTCGATGACCCACAGGGCCCCGCTGTTGTCGTAGCTGCCGGCCGCTACCGCCAGCCGTCCGTCGACCTCGACAGACCGAACCCACTGTGCCGGCTTGAACGAGCCCACCTCTACAGGGTCCGACGGCTGGCCGAGATCCAACACCCGCAGGCCTTCGAAGCTGTCGGCGACAACGAGGTGGGAACCGGCCACCTCGACGTCAGTCACCGAGCCGGGCGTGTCGTGAACCCCGACCTCGACCGGCGTCGTCGGCTCGGAGATGTCGAGTATCCGAACTCCGTCCCGCCCATTCGCCACGTAGGCGTAGTGCCCGGCGATCGCGACGTCGCCAGCCCAGGACGGCGTGTCGAAGTGGCCGAGCTCGATCGCCGAGCCGGCTGCACTGACGTCCACCAAAGCCAGGCCGCCGCCACCATTGGCTACGTAGGCGACACCTCCCGCGAGCTCGACATCCCGGGGATTGTGGTCGGTGGTCCAGACGGCACGATGCTGGGGTGCGGCCGGACTCTGCACGTCCACGACATGGAGACCGTAGTGGTAGTCGGCCACGACGGCAACATCTCCTTCGACGGCGACGCTCCTGGCATCGTTCGGAGCCGCGGGCCTGAACGTGGTCACGAACGTCGGCTGCGACCGATCGGAGACGTCGAAGATTGCAAGCCCCTGCCCTTTAGCCGCGGCGAACACCCAGTCCCCCGACGCAGCCATGCCACCCTCTGGCGGGACCAGGAAGACGTATCCGTATCCTGAAAAGCCGAGCCATGACGGCTCGGTCGGGTCACTGACGTCGAGGGTTACCAGTCCGTACAGGTAGTCTCCGACGAACACGGTGCTGCCGTCGACGGCGATGCTTCCGGGAAGATACAGGTCCTCAAATTCCCCGATCTCGACCGGCGCCCCGGGATCGCTGACGTCGAGCACTCGCACCCCGGATCCGTACCCCACCGCGTAGACCATCCCACTGGACACGGCGATGTCGACGGTGCCCAGCGGCACCCGGGCGCGCCCCAGCACAATCGGAGACGACGGCGCCCCCAGGTCCACGATCCAGAACTCGCCGACCATCGTCAGGACGAACGCCAATCCGTCGTCCACCTCGATGTCGACCAGTTCGGAACCGAGATCCACATCCGCCAGCAGGACCGGTTGACTCGGATCCGACGCGTCAACCACCTGCAGGACGGCGCCCGAGCTGATCAGGGCGGTGGTCTGGCTGACCGCCACCTCGTCGGCAAGCCCGTATGGCCAGGCGCCGACCATCCCGGGCCTGTCGTCCGCTCCCACTTGAGCCACGCACAGGCCCACCAGAAGAGCAGGAACGATCACCAGTGCAGCAACGCCACCGCCCCGAGAGCTGACCCTCACCAGGTGCTTCCGCGGCCTGTCATCAGATCCTCGTTTGTGACACAACGCCGTCAGCCCCCTCACCAACCATACCCCATGCTGCCGCGCGCGCTCGGTTGCAGTGGCGAGGTAGTCGGTGCCACGTACCACAACCCTCACAACTCGTCGGCGACCAGGGGAGTTGGA
>CAZYGP010000361.1:0-1989 GCA_964647265.1 uncultured Acidimicrobiaceae bacterium
CTCGAGGAGCCCGGCGATCATCGAGATCGAGGTGGTCTTGCCCGCGCCGTTCGGTCCGAGGAGCCCGTACGTCTCGCTCTGATCGATGAAGAATCCGACACCGTCGACAGCGAGCAGGTCACCGAACGCCTTGCGCAGGCCATCAACCTCGAGTACCGGTGATCCCATGCCCCTCCCCCGCTCGTGGCGGCACCATCCTACGCGTCCGATCAACCGACCCGCCACCGGCGTAGGGAGACACCCGACAGGAGGAAATGGTGCGAGCTTCGCTCAGCGGCGACAGCAGCGGAACGCCTCGAGTTCTTGTCCATCGAGGGTGCTCCTACCCGACGCCAGAGCACGGGGGCAACCCGGGACGGGAGGTCACGAAACAATCACTCATTCTCTCCCCACGCGGGTGAGGGATCCACTACGCTGCGTGGCAGGCTCATAGGCGGAGGAAGGTCCCAACCATGCTGAGGAACGCTACCCGACGTCGTCGCGCGTCGTTCATCATCGCGCTGTCACTGCTGACCGTGGCGGTCATCGCAGGAACAGCAGCGATCGGTATCGCGTCATCGGACGCAGATCGCATCGAGATCGAACTGGACGGGTACGGTGGTGCCTTTGCATACCGCGACCTGAGCCAGACGATCCAGAACGACGGCAGTTCCTGTCGGATCGCCGACGCCTCGCTCAGCGGCGACATCGTCGAGGTCTCTGCGGCTTCGTACTTCTTGTGGAATCACAGCGCCGCGTACGTGGGTGTGCAGGAGTCGACCCTCGGCGTGAACCTCCAGGGCAACGGCGACAACCACTTCTGCAAGAAGATCGACTACCTCGGTGCCGGCAGGAGCGAATCCCTCACCATCAAACTGGGCGCTGAGCCCCTCAACGACCGCAAGGTCATCAGTGGCCTGGAACTCCGGGCGAGCGTGTGGTCGACCGTCAAGGTCGAGATCGAGTTCCTCGACTCGGAGGGGCACGTCCTCTCGAAGCGGAACAAGACGATCAGCGGACGCGACGGTGCCGTCGTCGCCGTATCGGCGTCCGTCGGCGGCGACGAGATGGCGACTGCCGTCCGACTGAGCTCGAACTACGGATCCTTCGGTGTCCATGACGGCAGCTACCTGCAACTCGAGTCCACCAGGGTGGCCTCCGCCATCTCCACGGAGGCGACGGCCACCGCCACCGTGGGTGAGACGATCTCTGACACGGCGACCGTGACCAGCGACGTGCTTCCGACGGGCATGGTCACGTTCAAGCTGTACAACAACGCATCCTGTTCGGGTTCCGCCGTGGCGACACTGGAGGACGACCTCGACGAGCGCGGAGTGGCGAGCGTCGACTACACGACCACCCAGGCAGGCACGTACTGGTGGGTTGCGAGCTACGGCGGAGACGACTACAACCTGCCTTCGAGCGGCGCGTGCGGTGACGAGGGAGAGACGACGACAGTCAACCCTGTGGCGGCATCCATCGCCACTGACCCCGTCGAGGTGGTCACGGTCGGCGACGAGATCACGAACACGGCAACGGTCAGCGGGTTCTCCCCAACGGGTCCGGTTGACTTCGTCTTGTACCTCGGATCCTGCGACAACGAGGTCGCGGCGTTCAACGACGTGCCACTCTCGGGTGGATCGGCGACGTCGCCGGCCTACACGACCCTCGAAGCGGGCATCTACCTGTGGTCCGTCACGTACGAAGGGGATCTCAACAACATCGGGACCACGGCACCATGCGTCGATGACGGCGAACCCGGCGAAGGCGGCGGCGAGTCCGAGGCCGAGAAGGCACAGCCGACCATCAGCACCGAGGCGACCGTCAACGCCGTGGTCGGTGACGAGATCTCCGATATGGCGGCCGTCTCGGGCGGTTTCTTTCCGGAGGGTACGGTCACGTTCGAGCTCTACAGCGACGGATCGTGCTCACAGCTCGTAACCACGCTGGAGGGGAACCTCGACGAGCGCGGAGTGGCGAGCGTCGACTACACGACCACCCAGGCAGGCA
>CAZYGP010000362.1:0-1987 GCA_964647265.1 uncultured Acidimicrobiaceae bacterium
TCGGCATTGATGAGATTCGGGCGGATGTGCGGCAACCCCGGCGGGCGATCCCGGCAAGCGTGGGGATGAACCGGACGGGATCACCGGAGGAGGTCGCCGACCTGCTGGGCCAGTGGTATATCGTGGCGACGGCGGCGGCGGGTATCGATCTGGATGTGGTCTATGTATTGCAGGGCAAGGGTGAGGGCGTGGCTGTTGTGGAAGATACCCCGGCGGTATTCCGTGCCTATCTTGACCTGGTACGGCTGGCGGCATCGATCGCGGCGGAGGGGTTGATTAATCCGATCTCGGTTGTGAAACAGATCGATGGGTATGTGATCGAAACGGGGGAGCGGCGGTGGCTGGCTTACCATCTCCTGAATAATTACCTGGGGTCTCAGTGGGCGAAAATCCCGGCGGTTATCAGCGATGGTAAGGATTTTGTGTGGCGGCAAGCGCAGGAGAACACGGCGCGGCGGTCACTGAACGCTATAGGGATGACGCGGCAGCTTGCCCTGCTCATCATGGAGAGCCGGGAAGGTATCGATGGGCAGACGTATACCCCCTACCACCAGATTGTTATACCAGGGGGATGTGACCGCCGCTATTACGCCCAGATCGCTAACGGGAACATCCACCGGATACCGAAGGGCCTGGGGGAGCGGATACAGGCGGCGATGAATCTCAGTGATAGGCGATTAAGCCAGTACCGGAATCTGTTACGGATGACGGATGACGACGAAGTGAATGATACGTTGTGGCTGCGGGCGGATGTGGAGGACTGGTCAGAGGGTCATATTCGCCGGATTGCGGCGGTGGATTTAGAGACGATCCGGGGGGAGATCTTACGGCCTAATTGGACGCTGGAAGACCTGCTGAAGTGGACTAACGAAATTCATACTTCTACAGGTGTAGAAGTATCCGGGGGTAATGAAGGGCCACTAGGGGCAAAATCACCAGAACACGACTATAAGTTAACTGGAAATAAACGGGAGGGGGCGGTATTGAGTCCACCGGATCGGATGCCCTGGGATGTGGGGGATACGGTAGTGCTGAACACGGGGCTAACGGGGATGGTGACGGCGATACGGGGTCATCTGGTATTTGTCAATGTACGGGGGCAGGAGCGGTCGTATCCCTGGGACACGCTGACCCTGTACAAAAAATCACGGATTGATAACGGCCTACCTGCCCCACAGTCTCCGGCAGAGGTGTTTGGGAATACGCCGGGAGAGGTACACAAGTTCCAGGTTGGGGAGGCGGTGGAGGTCACCAATACCGGTGAGCAGGGGTATGTGGCGTGGTGCCATC
Organism: uncultured Acidimicrobiaceae bacterium; assembly: GCA_964647265.1. Lineage (GTDB taxonomy): Bacteria > Actinomycetota > Acidimicrobiia > Spongiisociales > UBA5794 > SZUA-442. The sequence goes on from CAZYGP010000362.1 coordinate 1,291, forward strand.
CCCAGAACCACATGCGGCCCCAGGCGGGGGTGGTGGTTGATGGACGCGGGGAGCCGACGGCCTACCTGCAAAGTTACCTCATTTCGCTGGGGATGACGTGGGATGAGTTGATCGATGATGAGCTGCGGCATGATGATGTCACGCTGGCGGATGAGTGGGGGGCGGAGATCGATTCCTGGGACGAATATGTGCAGGAGCGGACTCCGACCGTTACCGATAAGGCGGATTCTGGGGGGTCGGATACGATGCTGGTTCCGGGGAGCCGGAAGGCGCAATTTGTCGACCTGTTACTACAGATGGCGGAATTAGTGGGGGATAAAAAGGCGGCGGGGACGTTACTAATCCTGAAGAACCTTACCCCTGAACAACTTCGTGAGGGAGTAAGGCTTGAACCGGTTGATTATGCCAGCACCGTAAATTCCGAAATCTTCGGTTGTGTAATGGCGTGGATGAAGGGGCCTTTTGTTGAAGTCCTGCAAGAGATCATAGAAAAGAGTCAGAACGATGATTGAGACAGTGCAGATTACGGACAGTCTGGTGGTGATGCCGGTGGATGGATTTCTGGCGGTGATACCGGGCAAGCGGATTGATACGGACGAGGGGGCTGTAATTATGCTGAATTACGCGGCGGTGGCGGTGTTTATCACGCCGGGTAAACCGCTGGCGGATTTGCTCCCGCTGCGTGAGCATCAGGACG
>CAZYGP010000363.1:0-1977 GCA_964647265.1 uncultured Acidimicrobiaceae bacterium
CACCGTAGCGACGTCACCTGCACCAACCATGCCCTCGACGACGGTTACGATCGCGTCGTCCGAGACGGCAATGATGCGCAGGTCGGGTTCGCCGCCCGTGACGCCGAGCCGCTCCTCGAGTCGGGTAACGCGATCCTCGGAACGGCCGATTACCGCCGTGATCCGGTGGCCGGACGAAACCGCGCGCAGGCCGAGCGCTCCGGCCGCTCGACCGGTGCCATGGATCTCGATGTTCATGTGGCTCCGATCCTGTCGGGTATCGGTCCGACGGGGAAGGCTAGACGGCTGTCGCGTCGGTGTCAGCGTCGCACGAGGTTGAGCGAGTGCCCGACGGCGAGGTAATGCCCCCCATCCCCCCACATCCGAACCGTGCCAGCGACCGACCGATCGGTGATGTGGTCGATCGCGGCCTCGCCGAGGAACCAGGCATCGTTCGTGAGGTCGACGAAGCGGGCCGTCAACTCGATCGTGGGCGTCGCGAGGACGGGGCCTCTCGGGAGTCGACCGAGGCGATCCATCGTCGCGGGCCAGATCAACGCGTCGATCGGCATGACGAGGGCGGCCGCGTACAGGTACGGATCCCCGATGCCGAGCACGACGTTCGGACTCCAGGCGCGCAGGACAGCACATGAGCCGTCCTGGAGATCGGGGACATCCCAACGTTCGAGCGGTGTCCACGAGCGGATCGACGCACCGAGGTCGCGTTCTGTTCCGGGCACGAGTTCGGTGACGGGCGTGCACTCGTTGAGTGCCATGACGCGTGGCGCGATCGGTGCGACCTCAGCGACGACGGACCGATCGATCACACCAACCGCGCACCGTCCGACGACCTCTGCATCGAGCGTCAGCGTCACCGTCATGTCCATCGACGATGCCGAGCTGCGGTGCACGACGGTGGATACGTCGACCTCCCGACCGGCCGGCACGGGGTGGAGGAATCGATAGGTGAGGTGGGATGGCAGGGAACCGGGCCTCAAGGACCCTGCAGCCTGCAACGCAACGGCGGTCAGGAACCCGCCGAAGGCGTCCCCTGAGGTGTTCGCCCAATCGGGATGGGCGATGACGGACCCCTCTGCAGCAGGTCTGACGGCGTTCGCGAGTCCCGCCATCCATCGGGTACCGGTCTCGTCGACGGGCCCGGTGCGGCGGATGAGGCCCGAACTTCCAACAACCCGATACGCATCGGCATACGGGCCCGCGTCGTCGGCAAGGCCGGGCGCAACGTCCATCAGGGGCGCGAGAACGAAGCCTCGTTCCCTGATCCCCGGATGCGGAACGGTGAGCCCCGGCTCGTCGATCGTGATGCCATCGAACCACAGGAGGTCGATGTCGAGCGTCCGTGGGCCCCATCGTTCGGCGCGGACCCGACCGCGTTCGGACTCCACCGCGAGCAGCGACGTGAGCAGGGTTCGCGCGTCGAGCTTGGTTTCGATTCCGAGCACGGCGTTGAGGAATGCACCCTGGCCCGCAGGCCCTCCGATCGGCTCGGTCTCGTAGATGGGTGAACCTGCTGTCACGTGCGCGAACGAGCCGAGCCGGCTCAGGGCGTGGCGGAGATGGCCTTCCCTGTCACCGAGGTTCGAACCGACCGCGAGGTACGCACGTGACATGGGTCACTTCGGGATGAGCCTGCGCCCCTCGGGGCCCATCGCCCGCCCGAGGATGCGCTGGATCACGTCCGTCGCGACGATCGGGTCGTCGAGTGTGCCTGCATGGATGAGGTACCCGGCGAGAAGCCCGCCGAGCGTGTCGTCGATGGTGTCACGATGGACGAGGACCACGGCATCTGCTGGTCGGAGTGCATCGGCGAGCATCTCGAAGACGGGGATGGCCTCGGAGGGTTCGAGGTCCGAGTCGACCTCCATTCCGTGGAAGCGGAGGCCGCCGGATTCATAGGCTGCCGCATTCTGCTGGGCTCCGAGGAGACTCACGACGGTGTTGATCCCATGCTCCTTGAGCCAGACGATTTCCTCCTCG
>CAZYGP010000364.1:0-1970 GCA_964647265.1 uncultured Acidimicrobiaceae bacterium
CCTGCGGCGAAGAAGCCTGCGGCGAAGAAGCCTGCGGCGAAGAAGCCTGCGGCGAGCAAGCCTGCGGCGAAGAAGCCCGCCGCCAAGAAGGTGACCTATCCCTTCGACGTCGGGGACAAGGTCGTCTACCCGCACCACGGCGCTGCCACGATCATCCGCAAGGAGCGGAGGGAGTTCGACGGCGACAAGCAGGATTACTTCGTTCTCGAGATCGTCACGGACCAACTGACCCTCAGCGTTCCAGCCGCATCGGCGCTCGACAGGGGTGTGCGTCCCGTCATCTCGAAGGGCAAGGCCCGTCAGGTGTTCGCTGTCTTCAAGGACGAGCCCCAGGAAGCCGGTGCGAACTGGAGCCGCTGGTACAAACTCCTCACGGAGAAGATCAACTCAGGTGACATCTTCCAGGTAGCGGAGGTCGTACGTGACCTCACCTACGCGCAGCAGATCAAGGGCATTTCGCCTGCACTGAAGCGAATGCTCGCAAAGGCACGGCTCATCATCGTCTCGGAGCTCCAGTTCTCGCTCGATCTGTCCGAGGAGGACACGATCAAGAAGCTCGACCGGTCGCTGCCGAAGGTCGACCTTCCCGACGAGTGATGCGGTGATCGATGTGCACGGTGACGGCTCCACCAGTGCGGTCATCGTTGCGGCCGGTAGCGGCACCCGGTTCGGGAGCTCGAAGGCGACACTCACGATCGGAGGTGTCGAGCTGTGGCAGATCTCCGTGGATCGGTTCCGATCGCAAGGCATCCACGACGTGGTCGTCGTCGGTGACGTCCCCGGCGGCGTTCCCGGTGGGGTGCGTCGCCGGGACTCCGTGGCGGCGGGGCTCGAGCATGTGCAGGGATCGACCTGGGTGCTCGTCCACGACGCGGCTCGGCCTTTGGCGCCGGCAGCCCTCATCGCACGGGTACTCGAACGGCTCCGGCAGGGGGATGTCGAGGGCGTTGTCCCGGTCATACCGATTGCCGACACGGTGAAGCGTGTCGAAGGTCAAACGGTTGTGACCACTGTGGACCGTGGAAACCTGGTCCTGGTGCAGACGCCGCAGGGTTTCGCCACCCGTGCGTTGGTGAAGGCGCACCGATTGAATCCGGTTGATGATGCCACCGACGATGCGGGACTCATCGAGTCGGCGGGGGGTAGGGTTGTGACTGTGCCGGGGGACAGGGACAACTTCAAGATCACATATCCGGGTGACCTCGAGCGTGCTCGATCGGTGAGCCGGCACCGAGGAGGTGTCGATGCCTAGCGTGAGAACGGGAATCGGCTTCGATGCACACCGGTTCGGTGGACCAGGACCCGTCATCCTGTGCGGGGTGTCGATCGAGCATGCCACGGGCGTCGAGGCCACATCCGACGGAGATGTCGCGTGCCACGCTATATGCGATGCGCTGCTCGGGTCCGCCGCCCTTGCCGACATGGGATCCCACTTCCCGAGCGATGATCCCCAATGGCACAACGCGAGCTCGATCGACATGGTGGCACGATGCGCTGGGATGGTGTACGACCGCGGCCTCGAGATCTCACACGTCGATGTGAGCATCGTCGCCCAGGACGTCCGCATCGCCTCGCACCGCGATGAGATGCGCCAGAACCTCGCCACCGCGATGCGGATCCCGTTCGCCCAGGTCTCCGTGAAGGCAACGACCACCGATGGGCTCGGCTGGATCGGCGCCGGCAAGGGTCTCGCCGCATACGCCGTGGCGACGGTCGAGCGCTAGGACCCGCCAGGCATCAGCCCACGATCGAGCGACCCAACCCGGGATCGTCCGTGATGATCACCTCGACGCCTGCTTCGATCGCAGCCTCGATCTCCGATGCCGTGTTCGCGTTCCACACGACGACGGCGAGGCCTGCGGCGTGGATCGAGTCGACGATCGGACCCGGATCCGTGGCGATCGAGGTCATTGGAGGGTGGAGTGCCTCGACACCGAGGTCCCGAGCCATGCCGATGGCTGTGTCCATCG
>CAZYGP010000365.1:0-1965 GCA_964647265.1 uncultured Acidimicrobiaceae bacterium
ACAGCCCGACACGTCGACCGGAGTCCGCGAGATGGAGTGCGAGCAGGCTCGCCACCATGCTCTTGCCTATCCCTCCCTTGGAACCCGTCACGGCGACGATCCTGCCCACACCCGACATCCGCTCATCGACGATGCCACGCCGCGGATCGATCGGATCACTCATCGTCATTCCCTGCGCGGCCCTCGATCCGTGTGAGGAGGATCCCCCGTCCCTCGACGATGTCGAAGTCTGGGCTGGCACAACGGGGGCACGTCGCAAAGGCGTGGGAGAGCTCCGGGATGAGATGAACCGACTCCTCCTCATCCTGATCGAGATCGATATCGGAGCGACCGTAGACAGATCCGCACGACCGGCAGGCGAAGCGTGCCTCGGCGACGGTCACGTCGAAGACCGTGCCTTCGAGCCGATGGTCGCTTTCTGGCAGCACGGTCGTCAGGGAGAACGTGAACAGGTCCGCCTCGATCTGTTGGAGCTCACCGACGGACACGACGATGCGCTCGATGATCGCGATGCCCGCATCGTCCGCGGCGCGCAGCGCAGCCTTGATCACTGCGTCGGCGAGGGCGAGTTCATGCACGAGTTGGGCACATCACGACCACACGATGCTAGGAGTCCGTCGCTGGTCAGGCGATGTGGGCCAGCGACCGACGTTGCCTCTCGGTCGTTCCGCCCCAGACTCCGAAGCGCTCGTTCGTCGCAACGGCATGGCCGAGGCATTCGAGCCGGACCGGGCATGCGGCGCACACGGCGAGGGCGGTTGCCTCTTCCTTCTTGTTCTGCGGGAAGAAGGTCATGCCTGGAACCGTCACGCAGGCGGCGAACGTCGCCCACGGCCGTTCCTCGCCAAGAGGAAGCCCGAGGATGTCGAGGATCTGTGTGTCGTCGATGGTGTTCATGTCGTGTATCTCCAAGGGACTTGTGCGAGTGTGCAGCTACGACGATCGGACATCCTCCCGAGGTTCCCCTCACATCGCCATCTACACTTCACCGTCGAGAATGCACGGAGGTCGAGTTGCTGTACTTCGCCTACACCGCCCGGATTGCGCCCGATCGCATGGCCGAAGTCTGCCCGCACGCAACATTCGAGTTCATCGCGCACCTACCTGAGTGGGGACTCGAGTTTCCCCTCGCCGGGAACGGGTGGGGCGGTGGGCTCCCGACGGCACAGCCAGAACCGGGAAGCACGGTGTGGGGTGCCGTGTACTCGATTCCCGAGACCGAGCGCTCCATTCTCGATCAGGTGGAGGTCGGCGAGGGCAGGTCCGAACGAACCGTCGAGGCGATGGACCGCACGGGGAAGCGACACAGGGTCCTCACGCACGTCGGAGTAGGCGAGGCCAAGACCGACATGACGCCGTCGAGGGACTACGTCACGATCATGGTGAACGGGTCGCGCCATTGGAGCCTTCCTGCCGGCTGGATCGCCGGGCTCGAGGAGCGCCTCGGATCCGGGCTCTAGTGCGATGATTCGCTCCCTCAACTGGAGCGGCATCGTCTTCGGCGCGGGAGGTGGTTTTGTCCTGGGACTGGGCCTCGCTGCGCTCGTCGGCGGACCGAACGCAGGGACCCTTCCCCTGGCGGGTGCGCAACTGCTCGCATTCGTCGCGGCAGGGTTCATTGCGGGCCGGCTCTCATTGGTGGGGGTTTCTGCCGCGGGAGGGTTCGCCGGACTCCTCCTGTACTTCGGCGTAGCGGTCGTTGCGATCATCTCGGGAGCTGCCCTCTCGGGTGTTGCGCTCGTGTTCTTCGGAACCATCTCCCTCGTCCTCGGTTCCGCCGGCGCGATCCTCGCCGAGGCCCTCCGCCGTCGGTGATCCGGTCGCGCATTGCCGGCGTCGCCGCTACCGTTACGGTTGCGAGTCGGCGGGACGATCGCGGTCGCCCCTCGGGGTGGTCGAGGAAAGTCCGGACTCCACAGGGCATGACGCTGGGTAACACCCAGGCGGGGCAACCCGACGGATAGT
>CAZYGP010000366.1:0-1958 GCA_964647265.1 uncultured Acidimicrobiaceae bacterium
TCCCGGCTGGCACGGATGGGATGAAACAACCCCCGGTGGTCCGTGTAACCCATCTCCACGTTTTTGACTGCGAGAGGCATTGTTATCTCCTATCTCCGTTGCATGACCATCAGCAGGACCACGGCCCCGGCCACAATCAGCAGGGTGTTGGTCACGCTTTGACCGGCGTCGATTACCCTCTCCCCCGGCGTCCGGGGTTGCAGGGTTCCAGGAGCGGCGGTAGGCTGGTACACCACCGAACCATGGGGGGTGGTTTCGGCAATCTTGGCTTGGTTCTGGTTCAACACCACCTGTTGGCCCGTCGCACTCCACCCGCCAATGATGGACTGCCAGAGGTTTTGCCACGCGCTTGGTTGAGGCTGGAAACCCAAAGCCTCCAGGCCGCCCAGACCATGGAGGGCGTTCATGCCTTCCTCACCCAGCACCAGATCCACGCCACCATCGCCCACCAGAACGCCGGTACGCTCCAGACGCTCCATCACTTCCGGGGACGGGTCATTGCCGCCCGCTACAGACGGCCTTGCTGGTACTTGCATAGCCACCACGCTCCTATCAGTAAAATCACCACGCCCCAGGGACTCACCCCGCCGCTCAAAGGCCATTCCCGGTAACGGGCCGTCCGTCCGGCTTCCGGGGCCTCCCATCCGGGATAACCGCCATGGGAGGCGTCAAGCGGGATTCTCACCCCGTTGTCCCGGACCACCACATAAACATGGCTGTAATCGTCGCTACCCTGGTCCGCCGCGATGGTGGCGTAGGCCACGTCATAGCCCAGGGCGGTAAGCAGGGATGCCAGATACATGGAGAAATCGTCACAGTCCCCCACGCGGGAACCATCGGGGAGCGCCGCCATGTCCTGGGGCCGGATTAGGGTTTCGACTATTACATCCTGGTCCCCCAGGCCCTCCACGCCCCGGACGGGGATGGATGTCTGTTCATCCCGCATGAACCGGAGCCGGTTCTTGACCCACCAGTAGGCGGACTCGATAGGGGTTACGCCATTGGTCTGAGCCTGCACCCGGATGGCTTGAGCCTGTTCGCGGATGAGGGGGGAGGCGGAATCCTCCACTGCGTAGCGCCTCATGAGGCCGATTACATCCGCCGTCTGGCCATCGCCGCCCGCCTCAACGGGAGTCAGTTCATATCTGGCGGAACCCAACAGGGGATGGTTCAGACGGCCCTCACCCACGCGCCGGTACACCCCTAGACCGGAGATCCGGCCCAGGGCGGGGTGATTGCCCGGAGTTTGCGCGGCGTGAGATGGCGTCACCACAGGCAGAGTAACACGGGTGAAATCGAGCCGCCAATATGGAAGATAGATATGTATGGAAGTTTGTTTCCGGGCCTTGACGGGGCAAAACAGTTTGGCTCAAACCCGGTTGTAGGGTAGGATGGATGCGGGGTTCAACCTCTGAACAGCCCCGGAAAGAGAGGACCAACAGCGTGGCGAGACGAAAAATACACCAGGAACCGGATTCCGACACTAACAATTTGGAGTTGTTAGCAGTCCAGACGGAGGAAACGGGCGATGAAATGCTCACATACGGCCCTGAAGTGGAGCTAGGTCCGCGAATGAGGGGCGGGAAGGGCGGAGAGGACCAGGGAGAGGCCAATGTGGAGGATGACCCGGACATCCGGCGCATCCAAGAGGAATTGGAGGGTCTGGAGGACGGGCTGGAGGGTTTGAGGGAGGCGGCGGAGGCCGGAGAGGGTGTAGAGGGCGGCGTGCTGGCCTTGGACATGGACAATGAGCCGGAGCCGGACGATGGGGAGGACGGGGATGAGGATGGGGAGGACGGAGAGGACGGGGACGATGAGGACTACGCGGTTCTGAAACCGGCAACCCGCAAGGTCTACACCCCGGAGGAATTGGCCAGACGGGACCGGGCGGCGGAACTCCATGGCAGACGCCCGGTGAAGGTCACGGACATGGACCCGCCGCCGGAAGTGGTGGCCGC
>CAZYGP010000367.1:0-1956 GCA_964647265.1 uncultured Acidimicrobiaceae bacterium
GCGCTCGTAGAAGTTCGCGCCGGGGAACACCTCGGTGAGGGTGGGGACGGACGGCTGGTCGTACGGCACCCTCGTCGATACGACGATTCGTTCCACTGCTTCCATGTTCAGCACGTTGAGCGCCACCTCGAAACGGGGGGCCTCGATGTAGTGATCGACCGCCGCAATGTCGATGAAGGTGTCGAAGCCGGCGTCTCTCGCCGCCTGCGCGAAGGCGACCCAGTCCCGGACCGGAACGGCGATTGCGTGGTAGGTGACCGAGCTCGATGCGTACCGGCGAAGCTCATACGTCGCATCGGGGAACTGCTCGATGACCGAAGCCACGACGGTGGGCACCGGACGCGCCACGGCCGCGACGCTGTCGGTCGAGGGATCGTTGCCTTCGACCACCATCACAGCACTCCAGTCGAGCGGCGGATCTCGCCTGACATGATCTTCTCCTGGAGGCTCAGGATGCCGTGGATGAGCGACTGGGGACCCGGCGGGCAGCCGGGAACGTACATGTCGACGGGTACGACCTGATCGACGCCCTGCACGAGGGCGTAGTTGTTGAACATGCCACCCGACGAGGCGCATGCGCCCATCGAGATGACCCACTTCGGCTCGGCCATCTGGTCGTACACCTGGCGGAGCACGGGAGCCATCTTCTGGGACACCCGCCCTGCGACGATCATGAGATCGGCCTGTCGGGGCGAGGCGCGGAAGACCTCCATACCGAATCGGGCGAGGTCGTTGTGGGCTGCCCCCGTTCCCATCATCTCGATTGCACAACAGGCGAGCCCGAAGGAGGCGGGCCACATCGAGTTCGTCCGTGCCCAGTTCACACCCTTCTCGAGGGTCGTGACGAGGACGCCCGGTTCCTTCGAGACGCCCGCCATCAGGCGGCTTCCTCGAGGGGGGTATCGGGGGCGACGACGCGCCGATACCTCGCCCGACGGGCGACGTTCCAGTCGAGCGCTCCCCGCTTCCAGACGTAGGCGAGCGTCTCGAGGAGCATGAGCATGAACACCACGACCGCCCCGACGCCCGCCCAGCCGAATTGCTCGTATCTGACGGCCCATAGGAACAGGAACACGATCTCTACGTCGAAGATCACGAACAGCATCGCGACGAGATAGAACTTCACGGGAAACCGCTGGACGGGCTCCTGGAGCGGAACGATGCCGCATTCGTACGGGGCGAGCTTCTCCGGGGTCGGGTTGTTCGGCGCAAGGAGCCTCGAGGCAAAGAGCGAGGCAACTGCGAACCCGATGCCGAGCAGTGTCATGAGGGCGATGGGGAGGTAGTCGGCGAGCTCCATTGGTCGGGAGGATACCCCCGCGTGTGGGCCATCCGGGAACCCGGGAGCCGATGCATGCCTGCCCGCAGGCCTTCCTATTGTTCCCGACATGAAGTCGACGATCCCGTCCGCGACGGTTGCGAGGTTGCCACGGTACCTGCGGTGCCTATCGGACATGGCCTCGACGACGCACCAATGCTCATCTGAGCAGTTGGCCTCCGTCTCGGGGTGTACGGCATCGCAGGTGCGCAAGGATCTCTCATTCCTCGGCAGCCACGGAACCCGGGGTGTCGGTTACGAGATCGACCAGCTCATGGCCCAGATCCGCGTGGTGCTGGGGATGACACGAGCCCACCCCGTCGTGATCATCGGGGCTGGGAACCTCGGTTCCGCGCTCAGCAACTACAAGGGTTTCGCAAACTGGGGGTTCACGATCATCGGCATCCTGGATGTGGACGAATCGAAGATCGGCACGAGGCTCAACGGGCTCGTCGTCGAATCCATCCACCGGCTCGAAGACATCGTGACGTCCGAGAGCGTCGAGATCGGGATCATCGCGACGCCTCCCGGTGCCGCCCAGTCAGCAGCGGACCGCCTCATCGCCTCTGGCGTGAAGTCGATCCTCAACCTCGCACCGATCATCCTGAAGGTCCCCCAGGACGTCTCGGTGCGTCGCG
>CAZYGP010000368.1:0-1952 GCA_964647265.1 uncultured Acidimicrobiaceae bacterium
CGACGCAGTGGTCCACGCTCGGCGACGACGTCGTATCCGGCGACCCGTGCCCACCCTGCATCGGGTGCGAGCAGGGTGGTCAGGATTCGCACCGTGGTGGTCTTGCCCGCCCCATTCGGACCGAGGAGCCCGAACACCGTTCCCGCATCGACCGTGAGGTCGACGCCTTTGAGCGCGTGCACGTCGCCGAAGGACTTCGTCAGACCCTCTGCCTCGATGATCGGTGATGACACTGTTGACTCCTGGTGGATGCGTACGGGATCACTCGTGGGACTCCGGGATCGAGCACCCGTTTCACGATCCACAACGATATCCGCCCGCAAGGTCCACGCGCACGGTTCAGGGAAGGCAATCGAGAATCGTTTGGACCACGTCGTCGACGTTCCCGTCGGTCGTGTCGACCCTGGCCCTGGTGCATGAGGTCAGGAGCTGAGCCCTCGAAGCTCGACGCTCGGCGAACTCGGCCTCGTCCATCATCCGACGATGGTCGGCCTGATCCCTTCTCCCGATCAGCGCGACCGGATCCGCGTCGAGCCACACCGTGAAGGCGGCTTCGAGCTTCGTGCGGGCCCGATCGGACTCGACGACGCTCTCGGCCGCGGCGAAAACCAACGGCTCGCCCCGACCGAGAACGTCCAGACAGACTGCGAGCTCGATCTGATGGAGGGCGTCGACGCCGCGTTGCTCGGCGATCGCCGCTCCCGTGACGCCGAGGTCCGCGAGGATCGATGCATCGGAGTCGACGAACGGCAGACCGAGCCTCGCTGCGAGGAGGACCCCGATCGTCGTCTTGCCTGCACCCATTGGTCCGATCAGCACGATCTTGAGACGGTCGGCAGGCATGAGGGGACGCTACCGGCCCGTCGTGGGGGCGCGGACGTGCAACAATCGTGGATCGATGGAATCCTCGATCCTCGACACGAGTCCGGTCGTGGTCCTTGTGGCCTCGCTGGTCCTGATCGCCGTAGCAATGGGGATGTCCCGGTGGCTCGGCCTGGGTGCCGAGCGGTCGATTGCCTGGGCATCGGCGCGTGCAGCGGTCCAGCTCACCGCCGTCGGCATCATCCTGACGCTCATCGTCGACACAGATTGGGACGACATCCTCGCACCCATCTGGATCGTAGGCATGGTGATCGTCGCTGCGCGTTCGGTGGGCGCGAGGGCAGGTCGCTCCTCAGTGGTCCTTCCTGCCGCCCTGGCGATCTCGGCGTCCACGGCACTCTCGCTCGTCGTCGTGTTCGGATTCGGCGTCCTCCCCCTCGAACCGATCCAGGCGATCGTCGTCGCCGGGATCACCATCGGCAACGTCCTCCCCGCGACGGTGCTCGCAGCCGATCAGGTCCGCAAACAGCTCTCGGAAGGCCGCCTCGTCATCGAAGGCATGTTGGCGCTCGGAATCGACGCTCGTCGTTCGACGCGGTACATCGTTGCGGAGGCGACACGCGTGAGTCTCATTCCCCAGATCGAACGGACGAAGGTCGTCGGGTTGATCGCCCTGCCCGGCGCATTCACGGGTCTCCTCATCGCCGGCGTTGAACCGCTCGAGGCGGCCATCATCCAACTGGTCGTGATGTACCTGGTGCTCGGATCCGTGGCGGTTTCCACCGTCGTGGTTGCGCTCGTATCGGCACGGCGCGCCTTCACGCCGGACCAGCGGCTGGAGCCTGTGTGACTCACACCTTCTCGAGTGGCGCCCACGCGAGGAGAAGCCTCTTCGCACCGTGCCCGTTGAACACGACGACCGCTTCGGCCCGATCGCCCGCTCCGACGATCTCGCGCACGGTTCCCTCACCCCAGTGGGAGTGGCGCACCCTGTCCCCCGTCTCTATGTCGGAGTCCGAAACGGTTGCGACGGGTGAGCGCGCTTCGAGGGTCCTGCTGCGCCGGGTACGTTTCACCTTCGACGTCAGGTGGTCGGGGATCTCGCCGAGGAACCGGCTCGGGCCGTTGTA
>CAZYGP010000369.1:0-1950 GCA_964647265.1 uncultured Acidimicrobiaceae bacterium
AGCGGCCTCGGGATCCCATCCGAGGACCTGGACATCGGCACCCTTGACCTCGTTGTAGTGCAGGGCACCCCTCGTGAATCCATCCATGAAGATGGAGACAGTCGGGAAGTTCGCACCACCGTACGTGCACAGGACACCGGTGGTCGATGCGCCGGCGGCGAGATACCCGGCGGCGAATGCCGCCTCATCCGTCTGGTAGACGAGTTCGCGCACGTTCGGCAGCGCCAACGGAGCAAAGTTCGCGTCCGTCAGCACATTGTCGATCATCGTCCAGATGATGTCAGGGTACGCCTGGGCATTGATGCCGGTGACTTCGCCGAGGGCGAAGCCGACGGTCACGATGTGCTCACAACCCTGCGAGACCATCTGATCGATGTTCGGCTGCCAGTCCGTCGAGTCAGTCGACTCGAGGAAGAACGAGTCCTCGGTCGCCACGCCCGCTTCGATCGCAAGCTGAACGCCCGCCCATGCGCTGGCATTGAAGCTGCGGTCGTCGACGCCTGCGAGGTCCGTCACGAGGCACGTCTTGATCGCTTCACCCTCGACGGGCGGGGCGGTCGTCGTGGTCTCGGCCGCGGTCGTCGTGGTTTCTGCCGCCGTCGTCGTGGTTTCTTCGCCACCGCCCGCCGTGGTCGTTGTCTCGTCTGCATCGCTGCTGCACGCAGCAACGACGAGCGCGAACGCGAGCAGCAATACGATGATCGACGATCGCTTGGTGAACTTTGAGCGCATCAGTGCACCCTTTCGTTTGGTCCTAGTCATTGGCTTCCCTGCCCAGATGTGTGCGGGAGGTAGCTGCAAGTCTAGGCGAATCGAACGGCGAACCACGCTTCGGAGTGGACGTGACCGCGCTGTCGGGTTCAGTTCTCGGCTAGCTCGACGGGAGGCTTCTCGGGCATCTCGACCGTCTCGAACGAAAGCGACTCCGGGCTGTCGGCGTCCACCGCTACCAGGATCGTGCTTCCTGCCGGGAACTCCTTGAACAGGACCTTCTCCGACAGCGGATCCTCCAGCATGCGCTGGATTGCCCGCCGCAACGGCCTCGCACCGAGTTGGGGATCGTAGCCCTTGCGCCCGAGGAGCTCCTTGGCGTCGTCGGTGAGGACGAGGTCGAGTGCACGGGATTCGAGCTGTTCGCGGACGCGGACGAGGAGGAGGTCGACGATCTGTTTGACCTCGTCCATCGTGAGCTCGTGGAAGACGATCACCTCGTCGATGCGGTTGAGGAACTCGGGACGGAAGTGCGTCTTGAGCGCATCCATCACCTTCTCGCGCATCTTGTCGTAGTTGAGCTCGTCACTGGTGTCCGAGAACCCGATTCGCGTCTTGCGCAGGTCTGCGGTACCGAGGTTCGACGTCATGATGATGACCGTGTTCTTGAAGTCCACCGTGCGGCCCTGCGAGTCGGTGAGTCGTCCATCCTCGAGGATCTGGAGGAGGATGTTGAAGACATCGGGATGGGCCTTCTCGATCTCGTCGAACAGGACGACGGAGAAAGGCTTGCGGCGTACTGCCTCGGTCAGCTGCCCACCCTCGTCGTAGCCGACGTACCCGGGCGGTGAGCCGACGAGGCGGCTGACGGCGTGCTTCTCCATGTACTCGGACATGTCGATCTGGATGAGGGCGCTCTCCTCGCCGAAGAGGAACTCGGTCAACGACTTGGCCGTCTCGGTCTTGCCGACCCCGGAGGGTCCGAGGAAGATGAACGACCCGGAGGGACGCTTGGGATCCTTGAGGCCCGCCCTCGTGCGGCGGATCGCCTTCGAGACCGCGTTGATGCCGTCCTGCTGCCCGATGATGCGCTTGTGGAGCTCTTCCTCCATGTTGAGGAGCTTGGCCGTCTCCTCCTCCGTCAACCGATGCACGGGGATCCCGGTCCACTGTGCGAGGACCTGGGCAATCTCCTCCTCGTCGATCGTCGACCTGAAGACCTGACCAGATGCCGTCGAC
>CAZYGP010000370.1:0-1936 GCA_964647265.1 uncultured Acidimicrobiaceae bacterium
CGGCGAGCGGTTCACGTGGCGGGAGATAGCCGTCGAGCGCAGGGTGATAGGCCGGTCTGGTCACATGGGGGTTGTAGTACGGACTTCCAACCGTGACACACACGAGTGCGACACCAAGCTCGGAACAGAGATCGAGGAACTGGTGGGTCTCTCCGAGGGGATTGCCTTGCTCGTCGGGGCCGAACACGAACGGCGGCTGGTCGAGCGGCTCCGGATAGCCGATTCCTTCCGCGTCTTCGAGATACGGTCCCGGATCCACGGCGCTCAGCCGAACGGCGATAGCGAGGTTCGGGCGCCGTGATCTCAGCTGCTGGACGACGGAGCGGAGAACCCGCGTCCGTCCTTCAAACGACCCGCCGTAGCGGCCGGGTCTGGTTCTGGCGCTCAGCAACTCGTGGAGGAGGTAGCCGTGGCAGTGTTTGATGTCGACGAAGTCGAAGCCGGCGTCAGCGGCGAGTGTTCCGGCGTGAACATACGTGTCGACCAACTCGTCGAGTTCGTCATCGCTCAAGAGTGAGGCATCGGATACGGGGAGCCGCCGATCGAGTTGCGGCTGCCGGTACGCGATCCGTGGCAGCGGTTCTCCGAGTGGACGGGACCATCGACCGCTATGAGTCAGCTGCATCCCAGTGATGAGACGAGGTCCATCGAACTCGAGGGCTCGCGCCTCGACCGTCCGGCTCCGGAGGCTGCCAAGCCTCTCCGCCGTTTCCTCGTTGATCATCAGCTGGTTCGGGTTGGCGCGGCCTTCGGGGACCACGGCGGTGGCTTCGCCCCACAACAGGCCGGCCCCGGAAGCACCTAAGCGGAGCCAGCGGCGCTCGAGATCCGGTGTCGGCAAACCATCGGTCGTGCCATCCCATCCCTCCATTGGGAGGATGGCGAACCGGTGGCCGGCCTCGAGGTGCGAGCCGATCCTGACGGGAGCAGCAAGAGGTCCGTCGGGAGCCGGCTCCACGATGGTGTCCAATGGAAGGTCGATGCCCTCGTCCGCCAGGTGGGCGCGCATGGCCTCCGGCGTTCCGATCTTCCTGACTTGGGGGAACCGTCTACGCGAGGCCGCCATTGCACATCCCTTTTCTGAAGAGGCCCGTGGCTCTCCGGGTCGTTCGACCGGGCCTGCTGGTCATCGACGAGAACTCCGGTGCTCGTCGTCGATCGGGGATCAACCGGGCCCTCGGAGCGCCTCGATCCACACGATCGGTGCCATCGTCCGACGGTGGTGATGGTAGGACACGCCTACGGACGGGGCAACCCCAGTTCCGAGGGTGCAGCGACCGCAATCGTTTGCAATTGCATTCGATTCGGCTGTTCCGTAGTCTGGCGTGCAACAGATCGATCATCGATCTCGTGGGAGGTAGCACATGAATCGATTCACGAAGTTGTTCAGCCTGCTGGCGGTGCTTGCACTCATTGTTGCTGCCTGTAGCAGCGACGGTGACGACACAACCACCACAGCAGCTGCCGGTGGCGAGGAAACCACCACAACGGCCGCCATGTCCGATGATCCGATTGTCTTTGCTGCTTCGTTGCCCCTCACGGGCGACTTTGCCATCCCTGGCAGCAAGCACGCTGACGGATACCAGTTCTGCGTCGATGAGATCAATGCGCGGGACGGGATCCTCGGGCGTCCCGTCGAGTTGCTGATCGAGGACAACCGGTCCGATCCGGAGGTCGCCGTTTCGCAGGTGCAGCGCCAGATCGAGGTCGAGGGCGCAGATGCGTTGCTCGGTACGTTCTCCAGCTTGCTGACGTTCCCTGCGTCGACGATCGCGAATCAGGCAGGCATGATGTATCCGATTCCGTCGGGTGCTGCGTTGCGCATCTACGAGCGGGGATTCGACAACATCTTCTACTTCCAGCAGAACCCCGCGGAGCTGATCGGCTTCTCGCCGGTCTCGATGATCGAGTACTACACCGAGACGGGTGTCATTGA
>CAZYGP010000371.1:0-1931 GCA_964647265.1 uncultured Acidimicrobiaceae bacterium
CGGGCTGGCCGCCGGAGAATATCGAGGAACTGGCCAAGCGGCTGGAACAGGAATCGCGGGAAGACAAATCCAAGCAGAAAACGCTGGAACGCGAACTTGAATGGATGCGGCAAGGCGCCAAGGCACGGCAGGCAAAATCAAAGGCCCGGATCAACGCCTATAATGAACTGGCTGAAACATCCGAGCGCGAGAAACTCAGCCGCGCCCAGATCGTCATTCCCAACGGTCCCCGCCTTGGCAACAAGGTGATCGAGGTCTCGGGTCTGAAAAAGGCGATGGGGGACAAACTGCTTGTCGAAGGGCTGGACTTTTCCCTGCCACCCGGCGGCATCGTCGGCGTGATCGGCCCGAACGGTGCCGGTAAATCCACCCTGTTCAAGATGCTGACCGGACAGGAACAACCCGATGCGGGCAGCATCGAATACGGCGACACAGTCGATCTGAGCTATGTCGACCAGTCGCGCGATGATCTGGCCGCTGACGATACCGTCTGGCAGGCGATCACCGGCGGTGCCGAATTGATCAAACTGGGCGATGCCGAGGTGAATTCACGCGCCTATTGTTCCTCATTCAATTTCAAGGGCGGGGATCAGCAAAAAAAGGTCGGTCTGCTGTCGGGCGGGGAACGCAACCGTGTCCATATGGCGCGGCTGTTGAAGGAGGGCGGCAATGTTTTGTTGCTTGACGAACCGACAAACGATCTGGACGTTGAAACCCTGCGGGCGCTGGAAGACGCGCTTGTCGATTTTGCGGGCTGCGCTGTGGTCATTTCGCACGACCGGTTTTTCCTAGACCGGATCTGCACACATATCCTCGCCTTCGAGGGCGAAGCGCATGTGGAATGGTTCGAAGGCAACTTTGCCGACTACGAAGAAGACAAGAAGCGTCGCCTCGGCGCCGATGCCTTGGCCCCCAAACGGCTAAAGCACAAGAAGTTCGTCCGCTAGACCGTCAATAGACGCGTCGACGCCGGAGACGTCACAGCGCAGGGCCGGCGGACAACCACCGGCCCCTTGCACAGCCCTTGCGCGAATCTCGGGGATGTGCGAACTATATCGGGCTAACGTTATCTATTTCGACCCACTGTCTCCCTAACACGGCGCAGATCGATCTCAGACCGACCACGCCAAGCCATCGCACGACGCGGATGGAAAATCAGACTAGGAGACTACGGAATGGCTACTGGCACCGTAAAATGGTTCAACACTACCAAAGGCTTCGGCTTTATCGCACCCGACGGCGGCAGCAAGGACGTATTCGTCCATATTTCTGCTGTTGAGCGCGCAGGCCTGACAGGTCTGGCCGACAACCAGAAAGTGACCTTTGACATCGAAGCAGGCCGCGACGGTCGCGAATCTGCGACGAACATCGCACTGGCATAAGCCCTTTGCGCCAATTTTGGCGTGATACACGAGAATTTGACCGACCCTGTGGCAACACCGGGTCGGTTTATGCATGCGAGGTCTTGATCACTCGCGCCCCTGCATGACACCCTTTCTTTACGAGTTCAGTTTGACACGGAGCGACCGGATGTATCGCCGTACCTTTATCGCCAGTACCCTTGCCGCCACCGTCCTGCCCTATGCGGTTTCGGCCAGCACCGCTGCCTATGACCCCAAACCGCAGGAAGTGGCGATCAAACCAACCTACAAGCCCGGAGAACTGCTGGTTCTGCCGCGCAGCCACTATCTGTACTATGTGACCGCACCTGGCCGCGCGATGCGCTATGGTGTCGGTGTTGGCAAGGCAGGCCTCGAATTCACGGGCACAGCCACCATCAACGTGAAGAAAGAGTGGCCCACCTGGCGCCCCACCGACGAGATGATCGAACGTGAGCCTGCCGCCTACAAACGTTTCATCGGCAATACCGACGCACAACCGGGCGGCCCGGACAACCCGCTTGGGGCGCGAGCGCTGTATCTGTTCCAGAA
>CAZYGP010000372.1:0-1925 GCA_964647265.1 uncultured Acidimicrobiaceae bacterium
CGACGAGACTCGGCCATCGTCGGCACGCGCCGTGGCCGTGCGAGCGCTTCGAATCCTGCGGGATCCGCTCGCGGCACAAGCGGCAAGCGGGCTGCTCGAGTCCGAGGATCCCGAGCTCCTCGCAGCCAGCCTCCGGCTCATCAACATGATGGGCACCGACCAGCTCGCTCCGTACGTCAGGCCACTGCTGACGCACCCCGCGCCTTTTGTTCGAGCCGAAGCTGCTGCGGTCATCGGGGCGATCGGCGATGATCGTGATATCGAAGCGGTCGCTGCGTTGCTGCACGACGATGCGGCATGGGTCGCGATCCGCTCGGCCCACGCGCTCGTGATGCTCGGGGCGAGCGACAGGCTGTACGTCGTTGCGACCGAGGAGGGATTGCCCGGCGAGAGTGCGCGCGAAGCCTTGATGGGGACGGCCTCGTGAAGGAGATCCTCAGCGTCTTCAACTTCGCGATCCTCGTGTACTTCGGGGTCGTGAGCAGTATCTACATCGCGCTAACCATCGTGGCGTTTCGGAGCATGCGTCGGCATGTCAACCAACTCCAGGCCTTTCGGATCGACGACATCATCGCGTCGGGTGCGAACCTCCCGATCTCGGTCATCGTGCCCGCATTCAACGAAGCGTCGACCATTGCCGACTCGGTGCGGTCGCTCCTTTCGCTGCAGTATCCGAACTACGAGGTGATCGTCGTCAACGATGGGTCATCGGACGGGACGCTGACTCGTCTCCGAGCGGCCTTCGAGCTCTCTCCAACGAACCGTGCTCCGACTTCGAGCATCGAGACCGCCGCCGTGCGAGGGCTGTACCGCAGCAGGCTTCACCCCACGCTGTTCGTCGTGGACAAGGAGAATGGAGGAAAGGCCGATGCCCTGAACGCCGGTCTGAACCTCTCTCGGGGAGCGATCCTCTGCGCTCTCGACGCTGACACTCTCCTCGAATCCGACGCGCTCGCACGGATCGCACGGCCATTTCTAGAGAACGCGTCGACCGTCGCCGTCGGAGGCATCGTTCGTATCGCGAACGGAAGCACCATCGACGGTGGGTCCGTGACGGACGTTCGCCTCCCGCGCCAGATCCTTCCGAGGCTCCAGGTGCTCGAGTACCTGAGGGCCTTCCTCTCGGCGAGGGTCGGCTGGGATGCTCTGAACTCGACGCTGATCATCTCAGGAGCATTCGGAGCGTTTCGGCGGTCGATGGTCGGCGAGGTTGGAGGGTACGACACGAACACCGTCGGGGAGGACATGGAGCTGGTCGTTCGGCTCCACCGGCATTGCCGAGACACTGGCACGCCGTATCGGATCTCGTTCATTCCGGATCCTGTTGCATGGACGGAGGTTCCCACTTCGCTGGGCCAGCTGTCACGACAGCGCAACAGGTGGCAGAGGGGCCTTGGCCAGGTCCTGGTCCGCCATCGGTCCATGATTCTGCGGCCCCGCTACGGCACACCGGGGATGCTCGGGCTTCCGTTCCTGGTCGTGTTCGAGTTGATCGCTCCTGTCGTCGAATTGGCAGGCTGGCTTGCTCTCGTGGCGGCGATCCTGATGGGCGCCGCCTCTCCTGTCTCCATCGCGGCGTTCCTCGCGCTCGCTGTGTTCATGGGCTCGGCGATCTCGCTCGCCGCCGTGGCTCTCGAGGAGCTGTCCTTCCGTCGGTACCACCGTCTCGGAGACCTCACCGCGCTCCTCGGCGTCGCCCTGATCGAGAGCTTCGGATACCGCCAGTTGACCGCCATCTGGAGGCTCCAGGGTCTCGTGGCTTGGGTGGTCGGTGATACGACATGGGGTGAAATGCATCGGAAGGGGTTCGATCAGGCGTCCGAGCGTGGCGTTGCCACGTCCCGGTCCTGACCCTCGGATTCCCGCGCCACCGGACAAGCGCACAACTGCTCGTGCTTCATCGCGAACCTGCGGAGATCGGCTTT
>CAZYGP010000373.1:0-1919 GCA_964647265.1 uncultured Acidimicrobiaceae bacterium
TGGCGCTTGGTACGAGACCGACCGCAGCTGACGCATCTCGGCCTCGATCGCTCTGTGATCCGATAGCTCCGCGCGACATCGCATGCACGATGAAACATGCCTGTGCATCGCATCGGTGAGGCCGGATTCCCCGCGAGCCGTCAATGTTGCGGCGACCGGGACGCATCGGACGTTCATCCGGATCCGTCCTTCCATCCGCGGAGACTCTCCCGCAACTCCTTGCGACCGCGATGGAGGCGAACCTTCGCTGCGGTGACGGTGATGTCGAGGTGGTCTGCGATCTCGGCGTGGCTCCAGTCATAGATGTCCTTGAGGACGACCACGGAGCGAACGGACGACGAGAGGGAGGCAAGGGCATCGGCAATCGTCGGTGCGAGAACCGCCGACTCCCCCGCCCTGACCGGGTCGAGGGACGCAGACTCGGGCTCGACCGCGAGCGACTCGAGCGTATCGAGGCGCACGCGGTTGCGTCGCGTGCGATGCGTCCACGCCGTGTTGACAGTGATGCGGTGGAGCCATGTCGAGAATTTCGCGTCACCGCGGAACTTGGGCATGGCGCGCCATGCGCGCACGAACGCATCCTGCGTCACATCCGCGGCGAGATCCCGATCATGAACGAGCCTGACGGCCAACGTGTACACCTCGTGTTGATGGATCCGCACGAGTTCGCCGAAGGCGTCGCGGTCGCCCGCTCGTGCCCGCTCGACGAGATCGTCCGGTCGTATGGGTACGACCCGTTCTCGTTCCATGCCGTTACTCCGAGCCTGTGTCCGGGGGTCCGCCCACGGTAGCCGTCCCCGAGACGAGGACCGTGGCATCCCGCAGCACCTCCACGCCCACCGTCCTGCCATCACGAGTGGTGCGGATCGATGCCTGCTCGCCAGGATGCAACGCTGCCCGGAACCGGATCCTCGCCTCGGTGATCGCTGCTGCACCGGCATCGGCGGCCGCTGCCTGGGTCATCCACGCGTACATCAGGAGTCCATGAACGACGGTGCCGGGGAGCCCGGAGGCAACAGCGACGTCGTGGTCCCAGTGGAGCGGGTTGAAGTCCCGCGTTGCCGCTGCGTATCGGACGAGGTCATGCCTGCTCGCGGAGCGTCGATGTCCAGAGTCGATGGCCTTGTCACGCACGGCTGGCTCGGTCGACTCGGCATCAGGTGCCGCTGCCGGCTGAGCGGACAGCACGAACGTCGAGGACGAGGCCACGACCGGACCCGAGTCATCGATGCCCTCGGCGTCGAACGTCACGAAGAACGAACCGCTGCGTTCGCGGACCCTCGTGATCGTGCCCTCCATCGTGATGATCGTCCCTGCCCTCATGGGTGCGAGGTACGTGAACGACTGGTCGAGGTGGAGCAGGGTAGCGGTGAAGGGAACGACCTTCGGGTGGTAGAGGAACAGGTCGGCGACCCCGAACAGGAGGACGGATGCGAACCCCGGCGGCGCGGTCTCGACCCAACGATGGGGATCGTCACCCGTCGCGTCGACGAAGAACCCGATCCGGTCCCCCGTGACCGCGATGTCGACGGGTCCGAGGCGGGCATCGACGAGATCGAGCGGGGAGTTCAGGTCATCGAGCATGGGACAGGACACTACCGGCCCGCACGTCGCGGGCATGCCTCATCCCCACCCGATCGATACGACAGGAGGGAGCCGATCCGTCGATCGGTTCCCTCCGTCTGCATCTGCGGCAGGTGGCTACCGCGTCTCTCGATGCGGCGTCGATGTGCGGCACCACTTGCAGAACTTCTTGAGCTCGAGGCGTTCCCTCGTGTTCGACTTGCTCTTCGTGGTGACGTAGTTGCGCCGCTTGCACGACTCGCATGCGAGCGTGATCGGCGGTCTTTTGTCACTTGCCATGCTTACTCACTCACTTCGTTCGTCTCAGATGTCTCTACGTCTAGGCCAGGATCTTC
>CAZYGP010000374.1:0-1919 GCA_964647265.1 uncultured Acidimicrobiaceae bacterium
GGCGCTGACGCGGACGCGACAGCGTGTCTAGCCTTCCCCGTCGGACCGATACCCGACAGGATCGGAGCCACATGAACATCGAAATCCACGGCACCGGCCGAGCGGCCGGAGCGCTCGGCCTCCGTGCGGTCTCGTCCGGGCACCGGGTCACCGGGGTACTCGGCCGATCCCAGGATCGCGTTGCAGGGCTCGCTGAGCGATTGGGTGTCACAGGCGGTGACCCCGACCTCCGAGTCATTGCCGTCTCGGACGACGCGATCGCATCGGTCGTCGAGGGCCTGGTCTGCACCCCTCCCATCCCGACGGTGCACGTCTCCGGTTCGATGCCGGTGTCCGTTCTCGACGCACTGGCCGAACGCATGCCGACCGGATCCTTCCACCCGCTCCAGACGCTTCCTGACATGGATCGTGGTGCGGCACGCCTCGAAGGCGCATGGGTCGCAGTGACGGCAGCGGAGCCCTTCGTCACCGAACTGGAGCGCTTCGCTCGATCGCTCGGATGCAGGCCATTTCGCCTCGAGGACTCCCACAAGGCCCTCTATCACGCGGCGGCGGCGGCATGTGCGAACTACGTCCTCGTAGCGCTCGGTCTCGGTGAGTCGCTCTTCAAAGCCGCAGGCGTCCCCTTCGAAGCGTCTCGGCCCCTCGTCGAGGCGATCGTGGCGAATGCGTTCTCCATGGGACCGAACAGCGCGCTCACCGGCCCGATCGCTCGAGGCGACGTGGGCACGGTGCGGCGTCAGCTCGCAGCCGTCGAGGGCGTCGACGATACAACAGCATCGATCTTCCGAGCGATGGCGAGGGCAACCGCAGCCTTCTCGGCTTCCTCCGACGACATGGTGGATGCGATCGGATGAAGATCCTGACGACATTCGAGGATGTGCGGCTCCACGCACACGGGTCCGTCGGGCTCGTCCCGACGATGGGCTACCTCCACGAGGGTCACCTGAGCCTCGTGGATCGGTCCGTCGCAGAATGTGACATCACCGTCGTTTCCGTCTTCGTCAACCCGCTCCAGTTCGGTGATCCATCGGACCTCGATCGATATCCGCGTGATCTCGAGCGCGACGTTTCACTGGCGGAAGAAGCCGGCGCACATGTCGTCTTCGCGCCGAGCGTCGGCTACA
This sequence comes from uncultured Acidimicrobiaceae bacterium, assembly GCA_964647265.1. GTDB lineage: Bacteria > Actinomycetota > Acidimicrobiia > Spongiisociales > UBA5794 > SZUA-442. The sequence continues at coordinate 1,128 of CAZYGP010000374.1, forward strand.
TGTACCCGCCAGGGGCCGTGACGACGATCACGGTCGAAGGGGTCTCTGACCACATGGAGGGGCTTCACCGTCCCGGGCACTTCGTCGGCGTAGCGACGGTCGTCGCCAAGCTCCTCGCCGGTGTGCAGCCAGATAGCGCCTACTTCGGGGCGAAGGACGCCCAACAAGTCGCCGTGGTGCGGACCATGGTGAGCGACCTGTCGTTTCCCGTCGTAATCCGAACGCTTCCGATCGTGCGTGAACCGGACGGACTCGCGGTGTCGTCGCGCAACGTTCACCTCGACGTCGCTCATCGGTCCTCGGCACTCACGATGTCGCGGGGGCTCATGCACGCCGCCGACCTGTTCGAACGCGGATGCGGATCCGCTGATGAGCTCGTCGATGCGGCGTATGCGCCGATGCTCGAAGATCCGGGCGTCATGGTCGACTATGTCACACTCGCTGATGGCGCGACCGCCTCCCCGATGTCGGACGTCGCAGGCATTCAGTTCCTCGCTGTTGCGGCAACCGTGGGTAGCGTCAGGCTCATCGACAATGTCTCGTTCGACGCGAACCGCCGCATGGCGGACCGCGGCACCAGACTGACCGGACCGAGCATGGTGTACGGAGGAACCTGATGCTGCTCACGATCGACATCGGCAACACGCAGATCGCCCTCGGGATGTTCGACGGTCTTGAACTCATCGGCCACTGGAGGGTCTCGACGGAGCCCGAAGCGACATTCGACGAGATCCGATGGCAGCTCAACGGCATCCTCGGTGCTGACGGGTTCACCCAGAGCGACATCAAGGG
>CAZYGP010000375.1:0-1916 GCA_964647265.1 uncultured Acidimicrobiaceae bacterium
ACGACAAGTCCGCCAAGGACGATCCGATCTACAGCAAGGCCATCGCCGAGACGGCCAAGTGGTTCAAGGCGCAAGAGAAGGAACGCCCCAAGAAGCTCAAGGACGAGCTCAAGACACTCAAGAGCGAAACCAAGAAGCTGACAGGCGAAGCAAAGCAGCAGGCTGAAGCACATATCGCCACAACGGCCTTGGTGGATTTCGGCGTCCTCGCGCTCGATGTGCCGAGCGGCGACGAACTCACGAGTCTGCTCGCCGCACCCAAGCCGAATGCGCCGACGCTGCTCCCCGCGTACCTTGACTTGTGGGCGCAGACCTCGCCGGCACCGAGCCAGGTCCCCGATGTGAGCCTCTGGTTGCATGGGCCCGGCGCGGGTCCCGCGGATGTGCAGGTGCTCTGGCGTGCGGATCTCTCCGAGGAGGTTCTTCGACCGGAACAAGTCGAGGCAGCGACGGCCATCGTCGCGGCGGTTCGACCTTCGAGCCTCGAAGCGATGTCGCTGCCCTTCGTCACGGCGCGTGCATGGCTCGCGAACCAGTCCACGAGCGATCTGGGTGACACCGAGGGCGCGACGCCAGACGACGGTGACGAGCCAACGACGGCAGGGCGACGGGCGCTCCGCTGGAGGGGCGACGAGAGTGACATCGTCTGCGGGCAGTCCGACTCGGAGCCCTCGCTGAAGCCGGGTGACACCATCGTCGTGCCTGTGAGCTACGGCGGCATTCGCAGCGGTTGCTTCGACGCCACCTCGACCGAACCGGTCCGAGACTGCGCGGAACAGGCCGAGCTCTTCGCGCGCGCGCGGCCTGCACTGCGGCTACATCCCGTCGTCGTCGACAATCTCGGGCTGTCGCTGCCGCTCGACGATCCCGACGAGGCGCGCACCGCCCTCGGGCTCCTCGCCTCGAATGGCGACTGGCCGGCGTGGAAGCGCCTCTGGGCAGAGAATCTCGCAAAAGGGCGCGGTTCGCTCGTCGTACCCGGCGAGCCTTCGTGGACCGTGATCGAAGCGAGGCGAGTGCCGCTCGCCGCTCTTCGAAAGGTTCTTCGACCCGAGGAGACGCTCGAAAACGGTGTCGAGCTGACGACCGACGGCGACGACTCGTTTCATGCGGGACGGGCCGTGTCGCTCGCCGAGCACAGCGCCGACGTTGAGACGTTCGCGCGGGAGACAGCAAGGCGCTGCGGGCTCGGAACGCGGCTCGCGGAGCACGTCGCGATCGCCGCATGGCTGCACGACATTGGCAAGGCCGACCGGCGCTTTCAGCTCATGCTTCGAGGCGGGAGCGAGATTGAGCTCTTCAAGGACGAGACGCCGTGGGCCAAGTCGGCGATGCCGCCCGGCGCGCGCGCGGCACATCGGCGGGCGCAACAGAAGAGCGGCTATCCACGACGAGCGCGCCACGAGGTGCAGTCGCTCGCAATGGTCCAAGGACAGCTGGAGGCGGTGAAGAAGCGACTAGAGGCGGCGCACGCCACGAACGAGCCCGATCTCGATCTGGTGCTCCATCTCGTCGCGAGCCACCACGGCAACTGCCGCCCCTTTGCCCCCGCCATCATCGACGAGAGCCCCGTCGAGGTGACGCTCGCCGGGCACACGAGCAAGACGTTCGGCGAGATCGACTTCGTCCCGACAACCTCCTGCAACGAACTGCACCGCCTCGACTCGCCGCTGGCCGACCGTTTCTGGGCGCTGGTCGCGAAGTACGGCTGGCAGGAGCTGTGTTGGCTCGAGGCGATCCTTCGCCTCGCCGATCACCGCGCCAGCGAAGAGGAGCAGACGAAGGAGGCAGCACCGTGAGCCGCATCCAACTCGTGGGCGTGGACGGCTCCAATCCGCTCGGTTTCCTCGCAGCGGTGGGGCTGCTTCGTGTCGTTTCCGGCGCAATTGCTGGCGATGTCGATCTTGACCGCGATG
>CAZYGP010000376.1:0-1899 GCA_964647265.1 uncultured Acidimicrobiaceae bacterium
GACGGCCAGCAGATCGATACCCAGATGCGCCTCGAGGAGGCGTGGGGTGACGTGCGCGACCATCTGACCGACCTGTTCGACTGGTCAGGGCTCAGTGGCATCGAGGCAGAGGAACTGACGGTGTTCCCGGGGATGGATGAGCTGTTCGCCCTCGCCACGGTCCGGGATCACGCCAGATCCGGCATCTACGACGTGATCATCGTCGACTGCGCGCCCACGGCCGAGACGCTCCGACTCCTCAGCCTTCCTGAGGTGATGTCGTGGTACATGGACAAGATGTTCCCGCTGAGCCGTAGGGTCGCGAAGGTGGTTCGACCGGTGATGTCGAGGGTCTCGAGCATGCCGATGGCCGACGACAAGGTCTTCCAATCCATAGAACGGTTCTACGAGCGCCTGGACGGGATCAGGGAACTCCTATCGGATCCCGACATCACGACGGCGCGCCTCGTGATGAACCCGGAGAAGATGGTCATCGCCGAGGCGAGGAGGACCTACACGTACCTCGGCTTGTTCGGCTACGCCGTCGATGCCGCGATCGTCAATCGAGTCCTACCGGATGAGGTCCATGACCCGTATTTCACGGAGTGGCGTCAGATCCAGAAAGGTCACCTCGAGGCGGTCGAGGAAGGATTCGCAGGTACGGACATCCGGAGGCTTCGGCTCTTCGATCACGAGATGGTTGGGCCTGACCGCCTCCGCGTCGTCGGCGCCGAGCTGTACGGGGACGACGATCCCACGATGCGTTTGTCGGACATCGACCCCATCCGTGTCGAGTCGATCGCCGACTCCGAAGACATCGCCCTCGTGCTGGCGATTCCCCTCGTCGACAAGGAACACGTCGACGTGATGCGCCACGGTGATGAGCTGTTCGTGACCGTGGACTCGTACCGGCGAAGCATCGTGCTCCCCGACTCGCTCAAGCGCAGAACCATCCGACGCGCCAAACTCGCCGACGGTGAACTGCGCGTCGTCTTCACCTTGGAGGTCTGATGCAAGAGACACCGATCGAACCCCTCGTCGAGGCCACCCGGAAGGCGACGGTTCACTTCGCGAAGGCTGCGTTCGAGGTCGCAAGCGGAATCGGCGCGCTCATGGCGGGCATCGTCAGGACGGTTCGACCTGAATCCGAAGGCGACGAACGCGGTGCGAGCCAGCACGTTCCTGTCGAATAGGGCGATGGCGACCGATACGGTGGTCAGATGAGCGTCATCGGTGTGGACGTCGGCGGATCGAAGGTCCTGGCGGTTCGCCTCGAGGGAACCGAGGTCGCACGTCGGCACCACGAGGTCCTCGACCGGGACGTCGACACCATCGAGGCGCTCGTCGACGCCATCAGCGTCGTCTCCGACGGAACCGAGACTGCAATCGGTGTCGGCGTCGCAGGGCTCGTTTCGGTCACGGACCGGTCGCTCGTGTGGGGTCCACACGTCACGGGTACGAACCTGCGCATCGGTGACGAGCTCGATCGGCGGTTCGGCCTTCCCGTCGTCGTGGACAACGATGCCAACGCGGCGATGGTGGCAGAGCTCGCACTCGGCGTCGCCTCCGGATACCGCAACGTGCTCCTGGTCACCCTCGGCACGGGGATCGGCGGCGCCATCGCGATCGGCGGTGTGGTCTATCGCGGTGGGTCCTATGCGGGGGAATGGGGACACATCAAGGTCGAGCGGGACGGGCGGTTGTGCGATTGTGGCAAACGTGGCTGTTGGGAGACGATCGCGTCAGGCCCGGCGCTCGAGCGTCTTGCACGCGAGGTCATCGACGGCAACCCCAACAGTTCGCTTGCGCGGTCCATCGGCGACCGCGTGGTGAGCGGTCAGGACTGCCGCTGCTCCCGTGCTGGCCGGCCACGCCGGGCTGAGAGGGCGAAGCCGGCTGCCGCTGCCGTGAGCAGTGTGA
>CAZYGP010000377.1:0-1899 GCA_964647265.1 uncultured Acidimicrobiaceae bacterium
TTCTCGACCGCGTCAAGAACGGCAAGGGCGCGTTCGGTTTCAACGCGGCCACGGGTGTGTACGAGGATCTGATCGCCTCCGGCATCATCGATCCAGCGAAGGTGACACGTTCGACGTTGCAGAACGCAGCATCGATCGCGGCGCTCATCGTCACGACCGAGGCGCTCATCGTCGAGAAGCCAGAGCCTGCTCCGGGGATGCCGGGTGGCCACGACCACGGTGGCGGAGGCATGGACTTCTAGGAGTCGACCCGACCCATACGATGGACGAGAGGGGGTGCCGAGAGGCACCTCCCTCCTCCGTTCAGGATGGAATTCCGGCACGCCGTGCGTGCTTCACGTTGTGTCGGATCCGGTAGAGTCAGTGGGACAAGGTCTATGAAAGGACTATTCGGCAATGCCACTCTTCGACATCTTCTGGGCGATGATCTGGTTCTTCCTCTTCTTCGTCTGGATCTGGCTGCTCATCTCGATCTTCGGTGACATCTTCCGCAGTGGGATGTCCGGTTTCGCGAAGGCAGCATGGATCATCTTCGTCATCGTCACGCCGTTCCTCGGAGTGCTCATCTACCTCATCGCCAATGGGGGCAAGATGCAGGAGCGCTCGATGGAGGCTGCCGTTGCGCAACAGAAGGCCCAGCAGGCATACATCCAGCAGGTCGCAGGCACCAGCAGCGCGGATGAGCTGGCAAAGCTTGCGAAGCTCCATCAGGACGGCGTGCTGTCGGCTGACGAGTTCGCGGCGCAGAAGGCGAAGCTCCTCAGCTGAACGACTCCTCACCGACACACCGAACGGGCACCTCTCTCGAGGTGCCCGTTCTGCGCGATGGGGGGCCGATGGTCAGGTCACGAGGGAATGCGTCCCCTCGATCCGTGCATAGGCACGGTCCATGAGCTGCTCCTCGAGGGAGCCGAGCGCCCTGGCGAGGGCGATCTCCTCGCCGATGACGGGCACGCTGCGGTCCGATGGGTTTCGCATCGCCCTCCCTGTCGCGTCGAAGTGATCGCCACGAAGGTCCAGGGTCGCGTGGACGAGCGTGTGTGCGTCGTCCTCGTCGATCCCGACCGCGATGGTGATGTGCTTGTGCATGTCCGACCTCCGATGGTTGGCCTACACCCATGATCGTCCCGAATCACGCGGGTGACCAGAGGAAATCGCGTGTTCCCGGTCGAGGCACGCAGCTGACCCCTGGCGGGATGCTGCCCAGAGAGGAACTAGTAGAGGAACATGGGCTTGCCCATGACGTGGCGGATCTTCGGGCGGTACTGGTCGACGTCGTACAGCTCGGCGACATCGAACCGCTTCACGCCCTCGCTCGTCTCGGTGATCGGCACATTCGTATAGGTGCCCCCACGAAGCGCGACCATCCTGCCGGACATCCCCTCGAGTGCGAGGTCCGCAGCCATGTTCGCGTAGTTCGTTGCCACCATGAGGTCGAGCGAGTCAGGGTTCCCGGAGCGCATCAGGTATCCGACCTGCTGGTAGATGATCCGATGCCCTGTGAGATCGGTGAGCAGGGATCCCGTCACGGCGCCGATGCCTCCGAGCTTGCGATGGCCGTACGCGTCCTCGGTTCCGGAGAGGATCATCTCGCCCTCCTCGAGCTGTGCGCCTTCCGAGATGGTCATCATGGCATAGTGGGACGAGTTGTTGGCCTTGTCCGAGACCAGCATGTCAGCGAGTCGTTCGACATTGAAGGGGACCTCCGAGATGATCGCCCTGTCGACCCCTGAGAGGTAGGCGGTGATCAGGCTCGTCTCGCCGGAATACCTTCCGAACAGCTCGACGACGGCGATCCGCTCGTGGCTGCCCGTGCTCGTACGGAGGCTGTGGATGAACTCGACACCCCTCGTGACCGCGGTCGAGAATCCGATGCAGTAGTCGGTCCCGTTGACATCG
>CAZYGP010000378.1:0-1895 GCA_964647265.1 uncultured Acidimicrobiaceae bacterium
GGCGAATGGCGCTCCAGGCCGCGACCGCTCGCTCGACATCCTCGTTGTTCTGGAAGCACTCTCCGAGACGAGAGAGCACCGAGTCTACGAATGAGGCCAATGACCGTTCGAATTCGGCCGCATCCACACGCGCCCGCCCCTGGCCGATGAAGCGAATACGCATGGGAGTCGACGATACCGGGTCAGGCTCCCATTGGACGAACACCGCATCCCCATCTCGCGTGATCGTCAGGTCCGGCAGCGACCCTCCGTCTCGCGCTGCTAGCAAGTTATGGCGTTGAACCCAACTGCGCATCAACGACGGCGCAGCTCTTCCACCTGGAACGGGGCTCTGAGGGGACGGCTCATGCAGAAGGTGCCACCAGTGCTCGATGATCCATTCCACGAGGGGAAACAACGACCCGTAGACGCCGGTTCGGCGACTCTCCGACCGCAGGTCGATCGCCTCCGATGCGCAGAGACTCCCGACGTTCAGAGAAAGTCTGGCCCAGGAGGCCGCAAGTACTCTGTCGCGAACGCCAGGGGCTTCCTGCCACTCGAATACCAGTCTCATTGTCCCCACTCCAGGCGCCATCCGGATCCTCTGGCCTCTCGATCTCTTCCAGACGATACCCCTTGTATGTCCCCTGAGGGCCGTTGATGTGACGAGCCTCGTACAGAACCCCACCGATCCAGGTCCACACGTACTTTGGGAACCCACCCTCGAAGACCGGACTTACGCACCGCCTCCGAATGCCCTCTCTCAGCGCCTCGGTGTTTCCGGCGACGTCACGCGTCATGTGCGCTTCGCACGGCGTTGCGTCTGATCGCAAATGCGGGGGGCCAGCAGGGCTGGGGTGGTCCTTATGCTCCGGACTTCCCACATACGTGACCCTTTCCGCCAGAACTTGGGGCGGATCGGCATCCGCAGCCCAGCTTCCGATCTTACGCCGCTTCGCTCTTTGAAACCGTGATCTCACTGCTCTAGCTCCAGCCAACGCCAGAATGCTCCAAGTCCCGATACGACTCTCGGCCCGCCGAACTTACATTCTACAGACCTTTAGAACTCGGCGAACGCAGCGGCCCAGGTCTGCATAACGCCGCCGCTCTGGCAGCTTGAATCGGCCGCAATTCTGGGGCAGTGCTGAACCGTCCCTGAATCCTGTCGCTGCTGAAGGGAGCTGGCGCGTCACACTGGCTCATTTCGCCGCAGGATCACGGGCGGTAGCATTCAGTGGCTGTCAAGGCCAGTGGCCAGGTTGTCATAGGTCGGTAAAGGTGCTATCTTCTGTGCGCGATCGATTCACTTACCCCGTTCTAAGGAGGATTCAATGAAGAAGCTAGGTCTCTTCGCAATTCTGTGTCTTGCCCTGGCGGTTCCGGCCGCCGCGCTCGAGATCTCCCAAGCCGTCACGCATTCGGTGGCTGAACCCGCTGTCGAGCTGGAAGGTGTCCAGACCGCATCGATGGCGCAGGGTAAACCCACCTGCTTCCCGCTCCAGACCGACTTCGGCGTCACCGAAGTCAGCGACGGTGCCCGGGACGGCAACCAGCGCGCCTATTGTCAGGCCAATTGCTGGAACGGCTCCACGCCGAGCTGCTCGGGAACGAGTTGCTCGGCGCAAGATTCGAATTGCAGCGCCGGAATCCGGGGCCATGTCACCTGCAATGGAATCACCACCTTTTGCCCGGCTTGCCCGACTGGTGGTGGTGAAGGTTGTCCCTCCGGCTACTGCCAGTACGTCTTCCACTATGGGCCGGGCTGCTGCATCTCGCCGTACGAGAACGAACCCGGTTACCACTGCCCGATGATCTGCCAGTAGGGCAGAAGCATCCACCGGTCGCCACCGCACGTTCGGTGACCCGGCCCTTACCCTGTGTGGGGGCCGCGACCGGCCTGCGACACGAAACCGGGG
>CAZYGP010000379.1:0-1888 GCA_964647265.1 uncultured Acidimicrobiaceae bacterium
CGGCACGCTGCCCATGTTCGCCACCGGGACTCCGCCCGCGCCGACGATTGCCCTCGGCAGCACCGAGAACGAATTGAATCCGTTCGTGGAAACGAACCACAATTGCCCGCCGAACTTCAGGTTATGGCTGCCCCGGATAATCGAGGTCTTGTTGAAGAACTGGTAGTTTGGAGAAATGCGGCCCTGGGGATCGTTGGACAGGTTCACCGGGTCGGTGATCGTCCCGAAATCCACCACGAACGGAGTTCCCCCGGACGAGGCAAGGATGCCGGGATCGATTTCCCATGGCGCCCGGAACCGGAAAAGCGGCCGCAGCGCGCCGGCCCGGAACTCGTTCACCACCGTGGGTGTCAGTACGCTCGTCAGCGTCCCCTGATACAGCTCATCCTTCTGCCGCACCGACCCGCCCGTCACGTTCGGGAACGGCTGCGCCATGAACCCGTTCACATCGTCGCTCCGCTCGCTGGAGTAGGAGAAAGCCAGGCGATGCTTCTCGCTCAAGACATGATCCAGCTTCACGTTGTAGTTGTTTTCATCAAACCGGAATGGACGGTTCCACGTAAACCCGGCGGTATTCAGTCCGTCACCGGCGCGGAAATTGTTCGGCAACGGCATCGCATTGATGTAATTCCGGACCAGCCCGGTGGAGTCCAGCCGCGGCCGGTTCGGGTCGACATTGAAAATGTTGAACGCCGACACCGCCGCACCCGCGGGACCCACCGGATTGCCGTTTTCGTCCACCGTCGGCCGCGAGGCGTTCAGGTTTCCATTCTGAATGCCCGGGAAATAACGGAATATCCCGTCGCGCATCGACTGCGTCCATACCGTGGAAGTGATCGTGTCCTGACGGCGGATCCGCTGTCCCTCGTACAGGAAATGGAAAAAGGTCCGGTTCTTGATCACCGGGCCCCCCACGCGGACGCCAAACTGGTTGCGAATCAGGATCTCCCGCGGGCTCACCGGCTGCCCCGTGTTCGGGTTGGTACCGTTCAGATTGTTGAACCAGGTATTGGCATTCAGCACCGTATTCCGGTGAAAATTGAACAGAGAACCGTGGAACTCGTTCGTTCCGGAGCGCGTGATCAATTGCACCTGGCCGGACCCGCGCCCGAGCTCGGCATCCACCGGCTGCGTCACCACCCGGAACTCCGCCACCCGGTCCACGCTCGCGAAAATCGTCGAGTTCACGCCCAAATTGATCCGGGCGTCCATCACGTTGATCCCGTCCATCTGCACGTTCAGGTTGCCACGCCGCGCCCCGTTGAAATTACCCCCAACCGTGCCCGGCATCGTCGTCGTCAGGTTCAGCACGTTCCTCGAAGACACCGGCAGATCCAGCACCTTCCGCTCGGTGATCACACCCGACACCGAGGAAGTCACCGCCGCCAGTGGGTTGTCCGCGTCCGCCGTCACCTCGACGACTTCCGAGGTCGCCCCCAACTCCAGATTGAGATCCAGGCTGACCCGGGCGCCGACCTCGAGCCGGATCTGGTTGAGACCGAGTCTCCGGAACCCCTGCGCGGCCCCCTCCAGCCGGTATTCGCCCGGCTGCAGAGTCGGAAAACTGTATGCGCCAGCCTCATTGGATACCGTCCGAGCGACGACGCCGGTTCTGAGATTCGTGATCGTGATCTCGACCCCGGGTACCCCCGCACCGCTTGGGTCGAGGACCGTGCCAGTCAGAGATGCTTCCGTCGATTGAGCGCTCGCGACTGGAACAGAAAGCAGAAGCGCTATCAGAGAGAAAATCAGGCTTTTGAGCATAAACTACACCCCGAATACGAATGTATTGTCTGCCGGCCAACGCGGGCGGCGGCGGCGACGAACCCTGAGATCCACGACTGCTACGTGAATATTGTAAAATTATAGTGCATCCGGGGTTCGCAGA
>CAZYGP010000380.1:0-1884 GCA_964647265.1 uncultured Acidimicrobiaceae bacterium
CGACACGGCGCCCATCGGGTCCTTCAGGGCTGCGCCGAACTCTTCGTCGGAAAGGCCCTTGGCCGCGAAGGCGAGGACCCGAAGGCCCTTCTCCGATAGCTCCTTGTTCGCGGCGAGGAACTTGTCACGAACATCGCTCATCGGAACGAACTCGCCCTCCCACCTGGCCCATCCGCACCGATCGATGACGACATCAGGAGCACCCTTGACGCACATGAAGTGCGGGGATTCGAGGATGCCGCCGGTCGCCCCCGCAGGGCGGTCGTGGAACGTGGCCATGAACTTGTACTCCGAATCGAAGGGCACTTCGGCACGTCGCGGCAGGCTTCGACGGGTTTCCTCTGCGTCGACGCCGATCTTGGCGGCAAGGACCACGAGGGCTGCCTCCGTGGGGTCGCCGATGATCGACTCGTCGTCCGCGACGGTGGCATCACTGCACAGCGTCAGACCCAGCGCCAGCCTCGTGAAGTCGGGCTTCACGCTCCCTGCGGAGCCGAGGATCGCACCGGTCTTCGCGTAGCCGTTGCCCTCGATCTTGTACCACTCGCCGTCAGCGAGCATCGAGGTGGCGGTCATGGCGTTCATCGTGAGGGTTCCGGTCTTGTCCGAGTTGATCACCGTGGTGCCGCCGAGCGTCTCGACATCGGTGAGGGACTTGACGACGGCCTTGTGCTCTGCGAGGCGTTGGGCGCCCGACGACAGCATCAGCTGGACGAAGGTTGGGAGACCGGTCGGGATCGCCGAAATAGCCGTCGAGATCGCAAGCAGGAGAAGGGTCTCGGTGTCCTGGCCACGGGAGATCCCTACGATCGCGATCACGGCGACCGCTCCCCATGCCAGGAACCCGAAGATCTTCGTGAGCCCATCGAGCTCGAGCTGCAGGGGCGACTTGACCCGCTTCGTCGCCGTGACCATGTCCGCGATGTGACCCATCTGCGTCGAGGCGCCGGTCTCGACGACCACGACCGTCGCCGATCCCCGGGTGACCTGCGTGTTCTGGAACACGAGGTTCGTGCGGTCCCCGAGGGCAGTTTCACCATCCGGCAGTGTCGTGGCGTCCTTGGCGATCGGGGCGCTCTCACCCGTCAGGGATGCCTCCTGCACCTCGAGGGTCGCCGATGTCACGATGCGGGCATCGGCGGGCACGATGTCACCTGCCTCGAGGAGGAGGATGTCACCGGGTACGAGGCCGCTTGCATCGATCTGCTCCACCCGGTCGGACCTTCGCACTCGTGCGGTGGCGACCTGGAGCTGGGCGAGTGCGTCGACGCTCGCCATCGCCTTCTTCTCCTGGTTCGTGCCCATGATCACGTTGAACGACACGAGGGCCATGACGATGGCACCGGTCGCGACCTGTCCGATTGCGAAGCTCGCGATGCTGACGATCAGAAGCATGATGTTCATCGGGTTCGACAGCTGACCCTTGGCCATCTCCCATGTCGTTGGCGGTGGTTCGGCGACGATCACGTTGGGCCCGTGAGTGGCGAGGCGGCGCTCAACCTCCTCCGGGCTCAACCCGTGGTCGACGTCGGTGCCGAGCGCACCCACGGCATCGGCGGCCGAGAGTGCATGCCAGGGGGAAGGCGGGGACGTACGGTCGATTGTGGTCATTTCGAGCGCCTCGGTCTCTCAGGCACAGTGCGTGCGACGATGTCGCCTCCATGGTGGCACGTTCGCAATCGCTGCGAACCTGTCCGACCACACGAACCGCGGCAGCGCAGGCGGCGGCTCAGCCCTCGAGTTCGGGGAGCAGGTCGATGTCGCGACGGACCGAAGCGATGAACTCGCCGTCTTCCATGATGACTCGGTACGCGTACTCGGCCTCGCGCTCGTTGCACCCGAGCAGTTCACTGAGGAATTCCACCTGACCAGAGCGGCCTGCAG
>CAZYGP010000381.1:0-1881 GCA_964647265.1 uncultured Acidimicrobiaceae bacterium
ATCTCGTCTGGACTCCCGAGCCCGGGACGTGCTTCGGGCGCACGCTCGCACCCGAGGGTCTCGATTGCGGTGCGGTCCACTCCTACGAGTACCTCGGGACTGCTGAGACCGAACTCGAAGCGTGGCCGCGCTCGACCGAGGCGTTTGCGGCAGCGTGCACCACCCTGCTCGATGCGCTCCCTGAGGGCCCCGTCCCGATCGAGGTGTTTCCGACGGGTCCATACCCGTACGCGTTCGAGGGTGGCGACCGGACGGTGCGATGCATGGCGTTCGCAGCGGATCCGGATGGCATGGTCGAGGTCGTGGGGCGATTCACCGAGAGATGGCGCGTCGTCCGACAGGACGGCACACCCGCCTGATCGGGTTGGTTCGTTGTATCAAAACCTCCGCTGCAGGTCGATCGCGTGGCGCTTCGGTAGATTCTCGCAACGTTGGCCCCCATCGCCTCAGTTCGGACCGGGAGGAGCGACCGAACGCAGAAGGTCAGACCGGCCGCATCGTCGGGAACAGGATGACTTCTCGTATGTGGTGCTGGTCGGTGAGCAGCATCACCAGCCTGTCGACCCCGATCCCGATGCCCCCGGTCGGCGGTAGCCCGTACTCGAGGGCCAGCAGGTAGTCCTCGTCGACGGGATGTGCCTCCTCATCGCCTGCGGATCTCAACTCGCGCTGGGCCTCGAACCGGGCCCGCTGGTCGATCGGGTCGTTGAGCTCGGAGAACGCGTTGACGTACTCTGAACCGGCGACGAACAACTCGAATCGCTCCGTCACATGCGGTTTCGCACGGTGGACCCTGGCGAGGGGCGACGTCTCGATGGGGTGCTCGGTGACGAACGTCGGATCCCAGATCGTGGGCTCGACCAGTTCGTCGAACAGTGCCTCGACGATGCGTCCCGAGCCCCACTGGGGCTCCACGTCAACGCCGTGACCGACAGCGAGCTCGACGAGGTCCTCACGATCCGTGTCGTAGCCGATGTCGGATGCCGTCGCCTCCCGAACAAGATCGAGCATCGACACCCGTCGATACGGTCCTGCGAGATCGAGTTCCCTCCCGCGGTACACGATCGTCGTGGCCCCCCCGGCCACCTCGGCACAGGCCGCGACGACGACTTCGACCAGCTCCATCATGTCCTCGAAGTCGGCGAAGGCCTCATAGGACTCGAGCATCGTGAATTCCGGATTGTGGGTCGCATCGATTCCCTCGTTGCGGAAGATCCTGCCGATCTCGTACACCCGCTCGAGCCCTCCGACGACGAGCCGCTTGAGGTACAGCTCAGTCGCGATCCGCAGGGACATGTCGAGGTCGAGCGCGTTGTGATGCGTGGCGAATGGTCGGGCCGTCGCCCCCGTGGCCTGGTTCAGGAGGACCGGTGTCTCCACCTCGATGTACCCGCGGCCGTCGAACTGGCGTCGCAACTCCGAGACGATCAGCGACCGGGTCCTTGCGATGCGCCTCGAGTCCTCGTTCGCCATGAGGTCGATGTAGCGTTTCCTGCTCCGCTGCTCGACGTCCTGGAGCCCGTGCCACTTGTCGGGGATGGGCCGCAGGCTCTTCTGGAGGAGCACGAACGATGTGATGCGCACCGAGAGCTCACCCCGCTTCGTCGTGATGACCTCGCCGGACGCGCCGACCCAGTCACCGTGGTCGAGTTCCAGGAACTCGGCGAATCGCTCCTCGCCGAGTCCGCGGAGGTCGGCGAACAGCTGGATGGTCCCATCGACGTCCGACAGGACGCCGAACGCGAGCTTGCCCATGTCCCTGACATTCATCAGCCTTCCTGCAACGGACACCTCGGTCGACGTCCCCGAACCCGGAGCGAGGTCACCGAACGCAGCCCTGATGTCCCCCGACGTGTGGGACCGGTCGAACGAGTACGGAAA